>DATKIB010000048.1:0-13849 GCA_035509915.1 Acidimicrobiales bacterium
GCCAACGTGGTCTCACTCGTCGAGCTCATCCACGCTCTCCTCTATGGCACCAAGGCGGGAGGCCGGCCCCTTGTCTACGCGTCCGTGCCGATCTGGCTCACCAACGTCATCGTGTTCGGGCTCTGGTACTGGGAGCTCGACCGTGGCGGGCCCGCTGCCCGGCAGATCCCCAAGCACCGCGGGCCCGATTTCCTCTTCCCGCAGATGTCGACGCCCGGCTCTGCCCCAGGCTGGACACCAAACTTTCTCGACTACCTATACACGTCCTTTACCAACGCGACCGCGTTCAGCCCAACGGACACCATGCCTCTCACCACATGGGCGAAGCTGCTCATGATGCTTCAGTCCCTGGCTTCGCTGGTGACGGTCGCCGTCGTGATCTCGCGGGCCGTCAACATCCTGAGCTGAATACGCCTGGGGCCGTCCGGTGGGCAAGGCGGGGTCTCTCATCTGGAGCGGGTCGTCGCAAAATGATCTCTCTGCGCTGCCCCGGGGCGTCAATACCAATCCCGACGGGCTTGCGGGCCCAATCTGTTCGGTGGGTGAGGACCGCCGTATCATCGTCGTCGTGATCCTTGACCAACGCCTCAGTGGCCCAGACCCGAGTTCCAGCGCCGCTGGGGCAGGATCTCGAGAGCGGAGGGGTGATGGGCGCGCCTGAGGATGTCACCGTCGAGGTCAAGTCTTGGCTGAGCAACAATTGGAATCCTGAGCTCACAGTCGGTGAGTGGTGGGAGACGCTCGGGAGCTCGGGATGGGCAGCCCCCACCCTGCCAGCCCATTCCTACGGCAGGGGCCTCTCGCGTGAAGAGGCTGTCCGGGTCCAGCAGACCATCGTCGAGTTCGGCGCGCTCGGGGCGCCCGGCGGCCTCGGACTGCTGCTTGCTGCACCCACGATCGCGGAGCACGGCGACGAGTTCCAGCGTGAGCAATACATCCGCGACATCGTGACCGGGAAGAAGGCCTGGTGCCAGCTCTTCAGCGAGCCGGCCGCGGGTTCCGACCTCGCAGGGCTGCAGACCCGCGCCGAGGCCGACGGAGACGAGTGGGTCGTGAACGGTCAGAAGGTGTGGACCTCGGGTGGCCGGATGGCGGACCTGGGGATGCTCCTAGCGCGGACCGACCCCGACGCCCCCAAGCACCGGGGCATCTCCTACTTCGCCCTCGACATGCACCAGCTCGGAGTGGAGGTCCGCCCGCTGCGAGAGATGACTGGACAATCTCTCTTCAACGAGGTCTTCATCGTCGACGCCCGCGTCAGCGCCGAAGCGGTGATCGGCGGTCTGAACAACGGTTGGGCCGTGGCAAACACCACCCTGGCCTTCGAGCGCGCCGGGCTGGGCGCTGGTGGAGGCTCGGCCGGCGGCGGCGCCGCGACCCCGGGTACTGTGGCCGGCGACCTCGAGCGGCGAGCCGGCGACTTCGTCCGAGGTGTGGGCCAGCGTGGCGCCGGCGCACCGGGCGGCATGATGGGCGCGTCCTGGAAGGTGCTAGTGGAGCTCGCCAAGCAGAACGGCTCTGTCTCCGACCCGTCGATCCGTCAGGACCTCGTGAGGCTGCATTCGCTCAACGAGATCGGCAGGTACATGAGCATGCGCCAAAAGGCGCTCCGCGCTTCGGGAAGCGACCTCCCGGGCCTGGGCAACCTCGCAAAGCTGTCGATGAGCCAGATCCTCCAGCTCACCCGCGACGTCGGACTTCGCATACTAGGCCCTTACGGCACATTGCACGCCTACACCTCCGAGGAGAGAAGAGCCCTGGAAGAGATCACCAAGAGGCCCACCGACGCGATGGTGACCAACATGGCGTTGTTCGCGCAGGGTCCGCGTATCTATGGCGGCACCGACGAGATCCAGCACAACATCCTCGGCGAGAGAGTGCTCGGCCTACCCCGTGAGCCCGACGAGAACCGGACCAAGCCCTTTCGCGAACTGCCCAAGAACGGTTGATCCCTCACCGGTCGGCGGGCTAACCACCGCCAGCAAAGGAGGTGACGTGATAGTTCTGACCACACCCACTGGGGGCATCGGAAGCCAGGTTCTTGCGAACCTTCTCGACAGCGACGAGCAGATTCGCGTCATTGCCCGCGATGCGTCGCGCATCCCTGAGAAGGCCCGGGAGCAGGTCGACGTCGTCACCGGCTCGCACGGCGACGCCGTCGTCGTGGACGAGGCTTTCGCCGGTGCCGATGCCGTCTTCTGGCTAACTCCCCCTGACCCGCGCGCCGAGAGCGTCGAGGCCGCCTTCGTCGGGTTCACCCGCCCGGCCGCCGAGGCGTTCAAGAAGCACGCTGTCAAGCGCGTCGTGGCAGTGACGGCCCTCGGTCGGGGCACACCCTGGGCCGACCGCGCAGGCTACGTCACCGGCTCGCTGGCCATGGACGATCTGATCATCAGCACTGGCGTGGCCTTCCGGGCTCTGGCCAATCCGTCGTTCATGGACAACATCGTCCGCCAGGCCGAGGCGATCAAGAACCAGGGCATGTTCTTCTCGCCAATCGACGGTGACCGCAGGCTGCCGACCGTCGCCACGCGCGACGTCGCTGCCGCGGCGTCGCGTCTGCTGCTCGACGAAGCCTTGAGCGGCGTCACCGAGGTTCCGCTGCTCGGGCCCGAAGACCTGTCCTTCAACGACATGGCCGAGATCATGTCGGAGGTGCTCGGCAAGGCGGTCCGATTCCAGCAGACCACCTTCGAAGCGTACAAAGAGCGGTTCGTCGGCTTCGGCATGTCTGACGCGATGGCGCAGGGCATGACCGACATGGCCTGGGCGAAGAACGAAGGGCTGGACAACGCCGTTCAGCGGACGCACGAAAACTCAACGCCGACCAGCTTCTGCGAGTGGTGCGAAGAGGTGCTCAAGCCGACCGTCCTCGGTCAGATCGAGGTGGCCGGGTCCTGAGGCCGATCAGCATTTGCTCGAAAGGCTACGCTCTGGTCTCGTTGAGCAGCTGAATGTGACCAAGTAATTCCTGCTCAACCCCGCTCAGTACTGCTCGCGATCCCTCATCGTTCTGGTCTGCGAGTGCTGCTACCAGATGTTTGGAGAGTCGATTCAATTGGTCCCCGACGAATAGACGGACCTCCTCGTCGGTAGCGCCTGTGGGCCAGAGGTTTGGCGGTTGTCGGCCTGCGACGCTCGGCATACTTGCAAGGGGCGATGCGCCGAGTGCTTCATCTTCCTCCATCAAGAGTCGGCCCCAGCGCCGCAGGTCGTCGAACAGCTTGTCGAGTTCGACGTGCAGCGAGTGGGTCTCAGAGACCGTGCGGTGGGCTTGCTTCACTTCCTGTATCAGGTCGATAACCTCGCTGAGAACCTCATTGAGCGCGGCGATCGGGTCAGCGGCCGAAGGTGATGTCACTGGTGTAAACCATATGCACCCTCAGCATCAGTGCGAGAGGGGAGCGAGAAACCGGTCTTGGGCTGTGTCTTCCCGGTTGCTTCAGTGGTCAATCTAGAGACCTCGTGCTTCCTAGCGGCTTCGATAGTTCTCGAGTACTAGGGCGACTCCTTGGCCTGACCCAACACATACTCCCAACACTCCGTAGCGGACCTGACGCAGGTGAAGTTCGGTAGCCAGGGTGAGCACGTAGCGGGTGCCCGATGAACCGAAGGGATGTCCGATGGCCACAGCGCCTCCGTTCGGGTTGAGGCGCTCGTCGGGGACTTCGAACCCCTCGAGCTGGTTCGGCAGTTCCCGTAAGACCCCGAGCGCCTGGGCAGCGAAGGCCTCATGAACCTCCCAGACGTCGATGTCGGTGGGCGCCAATCCAGCTCGCCCGAGCGCTCTTGCGATGGCGAAGGCGGGAGCGATCCCCATGAACTGCGGGTCAAGTGCATAAGTGGCCGACGCCACCACACGAGCCAGGGGTTCCACGCCCAAAGCGCCCACGGCAGCGTCGCTGGCCAGCACCACTGCGCTGGCTCCGTCACTCAGCGGCGAGGAATTTCCGGCAGTCATCTGAGTCGTATTGGGCTGAGCCGGCAACGCGGCCAACAGCTCAGCCGTGGTGTCGCCACGGATCATCTCGTCGTGGTCGAACGTCCGTGCTGGCTCTTTGCGGGTCCCCGGAATCTCGACCGGATGGATCTCAGCAGCAAACCGTCCTGAATCGCGCGCCGACGCCGCATGCTGGTGCGAGCGCAGCGCAAAGGCGTCGATCTCCTCCCGGCTGAGGCCGTAGCGATCAGCGACGTTCTGCGCCGTCTTGATCATCTCGACGTAGGCGTTGCGGGCGAGGAGCACCGGGTTGGGCGGTCCACCGGCTCCGGCCCACATGGTGTCCAGCAGGAAGATGGGGCCTCGTGGGCTGAAAGGCCCGTCTCCCTTCATCTGGGCCCAGCCCGAGCGGGACATGGACTCGACCCCGGCAGCCAGTCCGACATCGAGCTCGTCGGACCGGATGGCGTGGGCGATGGATATCGCTCCCGAGAGCGAGGAGGCGCAGAACCGATTGACTGTCACCGCTGGCACCGAGTCCGGGAAGCCGGCTGCAAGGGCGCCCCAGCGGGCAATGTCACCCATGCCCTCATGAGCGACGTTCACGCACCCCGCAGTGATGTCCTCGATTCGGTCAAGAGGAACACCGACGCGCGTACAAGCCGCCACCATGGTCTGCCCGAGGAGATCATCGGTGCGCAGATGTGACAGGGAGCCGCCATAGCGGCCAACTGCCGTCCGCACGCCGCCAAGGATGAACGCTTCCGTCATGGTGCCCTCTTGGAGTGCAACTTTGAAATGAGCGTGGTTGTTCCCCCGTAATGGCCGGCCCTAGGGCCCTCGGGTGTTGCTGTTGGCCCACCTTGTCGGACACGACTGGGGAGCAGCCGTCGCCTGGAGCATGGCATGTCGCACCCGGACCGAATCCAAAAGCTCGTCGTCGTGTCGGTCGGCCACCCGAGTGTCCCGTGGTCTCTTCGGCAGATCGAGATGGCCTGGTACGCCGGGCCCATGAAACCGGTCAACGTCCCCGCTGCCTGTTGGCCAAGCAACTCCGCGATTAGTGCAGCGCCGCTCAAGCGGTCCATGGGAAGCTGAGGCATGGTTGTCGGCCGTGACCTGGCGGCGGTGGTTGGTGCGCTCCTCATCCTCGCCACCGGATGGAGTGTGATCGGCACACTCGTCGTCCCCCGCCGGATCCGAAGCTGGCTCCCCCGGACCGTCGCCATCGCCGTCGATGCGACTTTCCATTTCGTCGCCGACCACTTCGACTCGTACGAGCCTCGCGATCGGATTCTGGCCGCAGAGGCTCCGATTCAACTCATCTTGCAGATCGTCGCGTGGCTAGCGGCTTTCGAGGTTGGTTTCGGGCTGCTCATGTGGCCGTTGGTAGGCACCGCGGGGCTGACCGGTGCCTTGGAACAGGCCGGGTCCGCGCTGTGCACGCTTGGTTACCTGGCACCACGCTCGAGCCCTATCGCGGGACTCGACTCCCTCGCCGCGCTCAGCGGTCTGGGCACGGTGGCCCTGCAGATCGGCTATCTCCCGACGCTCTACGCCGCCTTCAGCCGACGCGAGGCGCTCGTGACGTTGCTGGACTCCCGAGCCGGGGTGCCCTCCTGGGGTCCCGAACTTCTGGCTCGCACCCACTACGGCTTGGGCACCGGCGTCTCGGCAGTGGGGGAGCTGCCAGAGCTATTTGAGGAGTGGGAACGCTGGTCGGCGGACGTGGCCGAGAGCCACACCACGTACCTGGCCCTTGTCAACTTCCGCTCCCCACGGCCGCTCTCCTCATGGGTTATTGCACAACTGGCCGTGCTCGATGCCGCCGCGCTCTACTTGTCGCTGCTGCCCGACGCTTCTGGTGCGGTGGCCGCCCGGTTGTGCCTACGCGGCGGCTTCACCTGCCTGACCGCCATCGCCCGGGCCCGTCGCTTTGCCATCCCGGAGGAGGCCGATCCGAACGACGGCATCGCCCTCACTTTCGAGGAGTTCGTCGACGCTATTGACCGCCTACAGAAAGTGGAGTTTCCCCTCGAGCGCTCGAGCGAGGAGGCGTGGCTCGACTTCGTGGGTTGGCGGGTCAACTACGAGGCGGCCGCATATGCCATCGCCCGAGCTGTCGATGCTCCGCCGGCACTGTGGTCGGGGCCTCGTCGGCACCCGATCCCGGTGATCCCGCCCCTCCGGCCAGCGACCTTACGGGCTGGCCGGCCTCCGCTTCCTGCCCCGGAATAAGGCGGGGAGTTTCCGTTCCTGGCTGAGTGCACCAACATCGCCTACTGGGCGGCAGCATCCGTTCCTGTTGTCGACTCGCTGAACCTCCTGACGGATTCCTCGGTTACCGGGGTAAAGAGATTGACGAGGTTACCGTCGGGCGGCGCTCGACCGAGCGGTCTGCAGAGGAGAGATCCCGTCAACGGCTGACCGCGACGCCATCACCGCCGCTCTCCTCGGACCGCTCTTTTACCGCCGCTGGTTCTCACGAGAACCGATCGACGCCAAGTTCTTGGACATGATCACTCGAAGCACCGTCGCGGGACTCCGCCAGGACACTCGCAAGCCGAAGCGAGACCAGAGTCGCCGCTAGCCCGGTCTTGACCGATGTGAAACGTCGGCAACCACGCCGCTGATGTGGGCACTTTCCAGCAGACCCTCCGCCTACCGCTGCGTCGGTCGCTGTCGAGGAGTCCGGCCGGGAAGTCTGGCACCGTTCGAGCTCGTGAGGCCCGCACCTTCCTGCGCGTGCGTGATGGCCCGGTGGAGCGCGACGTTAAAGGGCGTCGATGGATGGTGGGCGGTAACGCGGAGGGCAACACGCATGCAGGCGACGATCACTGCGGCAGTGACTCGGGCATCGTCTTCGCCGAGATCACCTCCCGCTCGTGTGCGGATCACGGGAGCCAACTTGTCTTCGAGGGCGGCAAGCTCGAACCCGACGCGGGCACCTAGCGCGGGCACACCCTCAAGTAGCTGGGCGAGCATGCTTACCCCCGGCCAGCCGAGCCGGGGCTCGATATCGCCGATGGCGTGTTCGACTGCCACCCCCAAGACCTCGTCCATGGGCCGGGCTGCGAGCAGGTCGATGAGCTCGCCCACGCCCTCGGCGACGATCGGGACGACCACCTCGTCCTTGCTTGCGAAGTAGCGGTAGAGGGTCCGCAGCGAAACGCCTGCGGCCTCCGCGATGGCCTCGACGCTCACGGCGTCGTAGCCGTCCTCCATGAAGAGCGCCAGCGCCTGCTCGGCGATCTCTCGCCGAGTTTGCTCCTTGCGACGCTCGGTGAGACGGGGCCTGGTCAGGCCGACATTCTATCCGCCCTTGCAGTTTCTGACAAGTTATGCCATACTGCTAGTGCTTGCCATAAACCCCCGTTCGAAGGAGCACCCGTGTCCACACAGATCGCAGAAGCGGGAGCGGCGCCACTGACCCGCCGGGGCCCGCCGTCATTAACAGCCGCCTTGGTGCTGCTGGCCACCGTCCAGCTCATGGTCGTGTTGGACACCACCATCGTGAACGTCGCTCTTCCGTCCATCGGCCGTGGCCTGGGGTTCAACCTCGGCGACATCTCCTGGGTCGTCAACGGCTACGCCTTGACCTTCGGTGCACTGCTCCTCTTGGGTGGACGCAGCGGCGATCTCCTCGGCCGCCGCACCATCTTCGTCGTGTCGCTGGGTGGCTTCGCCGCCGCCTCCGCCCTCGCCGGCCTGGCGCAGAACCCGGCCATGCTGATTGTTGCCCGCCTCGCCCAAGGCGGCGCCGCGGCGTTCGCGCAGGCCACCGCTCTGTCGCTGATCGTCTCGACATTTGCAGCAGGGCCCGGTCGCAACCGCGCCGTCGGCATCTTCGCTGCCATGGAGGGCCTCGGCGCCGGCCTCGGCCTCCTGCTGGGCGGCGTCATCGTGCAGAACATCTCGTGGCGCTGGGTCTTTCTCGTCAACGTTCCCGTCGCAGCCGCAGTGGCCGTCCTCGCCCGTCGCATCATCCCCGCCCCGCCCCGAGAGCACGGCCGCATCGACATGATCGGTGCGACGGTCGCCACGGCAAGCCTGGGCGCTCTCGTCTTCGGCCTCGCCCAAGCAGCAGAGCACGGCTGGAGCAACCCGTGGACCGTGGGACCCGTACTAGCCAGCGTGCTCGGCCTGGCCACATTCGTGACCCTCGAGCGCCGGTCCGCCCATCCGCTGATGCCGCTGTGGGTGTTCGCCGACCGCAACCGAGCGGGCGCCTACCTGATCCAGGCCCTTCTCGGCGCCGCGCTCTTCGGGTTCTTCTTTTTGAGCACCCTGCTCTTGCAGAATGTCTACGGCTACAAGCCGCTCAAGGCCGGCGCCGCCTTCCTGCCGGCCACGGTGATCATGATGGTCGCAGCCGGCCTCGTATCCCGCGTCGTCGCCCGCGTCGGCGTACGCCCATTGATCGCCAGCGGTACCTCGATCGCGGCCGTAGGCATGTGGCTGCTCGGCGGGTTGCACCCGCACAGCGCCTACCTGCCCGGGATCCTCGTACCCATGATCGTGCTCTCGGTGGGCTTGGGAATGGTGTTCGTGCCCGCCACCTTGGCCGCTGTGTCAGGCGTCGGTGAAGACCACTCCGGCCTCGTGTCCGGCGTCTCGACCACCGCCATCCAGATCGGCGGCGCCATCGGTGTGGCGATCCTCGCCACCGTCGCCGCCACGACCGCCGCCCACCCGGCTCTCGGTACGCCGATGCTGCAAGCGGTCACCGACGGCTACACCCACGCTTTCCGGATCGGTTCATTGCTCATCGCTGGCGCCGTCCCCATCGCCCTGGCCTTGCTGCGCCTCAGGCCAAGTGCGGGGCAGCGAGGCGCGCGGCCGGTGTGAGCCTTACGGTTCCACGGGCCTCCTAGAGAGCGTCCCTAATGCGCGAGCTCCCGGCATGAGGGCAGTCTTCCAGGTCCCGAGGTGCTCGATGGGCACGCATGTTGGTGGCCGGATGCGGAACCTGACCAGGCCCACTCAGGACGGGCGAAGCCGCCCATAACGACGAACATCGCCATGTGACGACGTATCCCGGAACGCCGGTACTGAGACCACCTCAGGACGAGTCTTCTGTTCGAGATTTGAGCGAGTCACATTGCTGACTCCTCATCCGTCATAGAGATGATCCGTGAAGCAACCGAGCTGGAGGCAACGATGCAATACGTACTGCTCATCTATCAGGGCACAACGCCGCTTCCGACCAACCCCGATGCCTGGGCGACGTTGTCGGAGGAGGAGCAGAAGGCGATCTATCAGGACTATGGCGCGCTCAACAAGACTTCAGGAGTCTCGCCCGGTCTTACGCTCGGCCTGCCTCAGGACGCAACCACGGTGCAGGTCAAGGACGGCAAAACCGTGACTCGGGAGGGGCCGTACTTGAGCGAAGGCGCCGGCGGTTATCTCGTCTTCGAGGCCGACGACCTCGACGCCGCAATCGAGCTGGCATCGCGCATCCCCGCAGCGCGCCTCGGTGGCGCCATCGAGATTCGCCCCGTAGCTACACATTGGTAGCAATCCGGACGACGGTCCGCGAAATACGACATAGCCAACTAACCCCGTCGAGCATGCCGTACCTCGCGCCGCGGCTCGCAGGACAACCGTTACATAGGGGGCCGCGTGTCACTTATGGCTTTCTGCTTGTCCTTGAGACCGTAACCACTGATCACCGACGCAATCGTGGCGCAGGTCGTGACACTGCCGCCCACGGAGTACCCTGGCTGTTCTCCGGACGCAAGCAGAAGCGTCGCAAGGGAGCGTGGAGCAGCCACAGCAGGCTCGCTCATCGACATAGTTGCGAGGGCGCTTGCGAGAACGAAGCAACAAATCAATGCCGGAAGATCGCGAACTGGAGGACGCCATGACACGAGCAGGAGTGGAGACTGTGGAGCGGAAGATCGCATCGCCTCCTGAGGCGATCTTCGCCCTCATTGCCGACGCCCGGCGGCATCGCGACATCGACGGGTCGGGGAGCGTGGTCGAAGCCACGGGTGAGTCCGCGCCTCTCGGGCTCGGCAGCGTGTTCGGCATGTCTATGCACCTCGGCATCCGGTATAAGACCGCTAACACGGTCACGGAGTTCGAGCCCGACCGGCGGATCGCATGGCAGACGAGGCCGACAGCGTTCTACGGCAGTTTCACCGGTGGACGCACATGGCGCTATGAGCTCGAACCAGTCGACGGTGGCACGATCGTCCGCGAGACCTGGGATGTCTCCACTGAGGCACCCCTGACCAGGCCTCTCATTCGCCGCGCGGCCAAAGTGACGCGACGGAACATGGAGCAGACGCTCGAGCGCATCGAGAAGCTGGTGACGAAGACGTAGAGGACATCGGGATCGTCACGTCTGATCTGTTGCGGAGGTTCTGATAAGGGACACGTGTTTGGGGATAATTACTGGCCTGCACACTCTCATAAGGTGGACCACCCGGCCCTGTGCCGAGGCCGTCTGGACCGTTGAGACACGCGCGCTTGGGCTCCTCGTACGCCCCATTGGAATTGGGTGATGCAAAATGTTGCCGGTACGGGCCCGCTCGGTTGGACTCAGCCCGATCGGGTAGGGCCGACCCGCTCCATAGTTACCCGGAGCAGGACACGTTGTTCTCGGACCATCGCCTCTCGATAGTCGTCCCAGTCCGGGTGCTCTCCGGCCACGCGGCGGTAGTAGTCGACCAGACCCTCCATGGCTTCGGGCAGGGCCACCACTTCGACCGGGCCTTCGACTTGAGCCCACGCCCCGAAGAAGCCGTCGTTGAGCAGACAGAGCCAGGCCCAGGGGCGGCGGCGAAGGTTCTTGACCTTCATGGCTGTCTCCCGGCTGCTCACCAACACGTGGCCCCGGTCGTCGATGGCCACGGCGACTGGGGACAGCTGTGGAGCTCCATCTGATCGGGTGGTCGCCACGATGGCGCGGTGGTTGACGGTCAGAAATTGGCGGACTTCCGCGATGTTCATGGGCTCACCGTATGCCACGTCGCACCGACCGATCAGCCACCTGCGCCTCAAGCCCCAGCCGGCGATAGGGGGCAGTCGCGACGCTTAGCCTCTTGACCTTGAGCGGAGGCGTCACGAGAATCGGATACGTGTCCAGCGGCGAGATTGATCAGTACTTGGCGGATCTTGAGGAGCCGAAACGGTCCACTCTGCAGCGACTGCGCCAGACGATCCTTGAATTAGTCCCACAAGCCAAAGAAGGGATCTCATATAAAGTCCCGGCATTCAGAGTCGATGGGAAGGTCATCGCCGGGTTTGCTGCTTTCAAGAACCACCTGAGTTACCTTCCCCACAGCGGTTCGGTGTTTCCGTTGCTTCGAGACGAAGTTGCAAGCTACAAGACGTCCAAGGGAGCGCTCCAGTTCCCCGTCGACTCACCGCTTCCGAAGCCCCTAGTCGAGCGACTCATCGAGGTGCGAATCGCCGAAGCGTTCCCCGAGGGAACGGAAGGATAAGTCCGCTTGGTTTGAAACAGCGCTCCGGTGAGCCCAAAACAGTATTGGGGGGCCTGTCAAGACCGTACGTGAAGACCTCAACCCAGTGACCTGCCCCCGATTACGAGTCCACCAACTCTGAGAGTCCGGCTTCCTTGACGAGCCACTTCTCGGCGAACTTGGTCGGTGCCAAGTACCCGAGCGACGAGTGAGGCCTATACGTGTTGTAGTCGATCCTGAAGTCCTCGGCCAGCACCTTGGCCTCGAGGAGCGTCTCGAAGATCTCGCAGTCGAGCAGCTCGTCTCGGAGCTTGCCGTTGAACGACTCGATAAAGGGGTTCTCCCAGGGGCTTCCCGGCTCGATGTAGGTCGTCCCGGCGTGCGAGAACCGACTCCAGTCGCGCAGAGCGTTGGCGGTCAGCTCGGGGCCGTTGTCCATGCGCAGCAGCTCGGGGCGTCGACCGGTGCGTGCGACGATGCAGTCGAGGATCCTCACGGTGTGGTCAGAGTCGATGGAGCGGTCGACCTCGATGGCGAGGGCCTCCTTCGTGAACTCGTCGGTGATGGCCAGGATCTTCAAGGTGCGAAGGTCGGTGGTCTGGTCGAACAGGAAGTCGATCGCCCACACCTGGTCGGGACGGCTCGCTCTCAGGCGGTTGGCGGGGACGGTGGAGACCCCGACCCGATAGCGCTTCTTCGGGCGCCGAAGCACGCGAAGTCCCTCGTCACGGCACAGGCGCTGGATGCGCTTGTGGTTCACGCAGAAGCCCTCCTCACGCAGGAGGGCCGTGAGGCGGCGATAGCCATAGCGCGGCCGCTTCCTCGCGAGGGACCTAAGGCGCTTTCGGATCCGCTCTTCCTCGTCCGGGGCAGAAGGGCCTGGTCGCCTCTGGGTGGAACGGGGTTGGCCTAGGAGTCTGCAGGCCCGGCGCTCGGAGAACCCGTGTCTTTCTTGGATCATCTTCACCGCCCGACGGCGCCGTGCCGGGCTCAGAATTTTCCCTCAGCCACATCCTTCAAGGCTCTGATGTCGAGGGCCTGGTCGGCCACGATGCGCTTCAGGCGGGTGTTCTCGTGCTCGAGCTCCTTCAGGCGCTTCACGTCGTCTGCCTGCATGGAACCGTATTGCTGGCGCCAGCGGTGATAGGTCTGCTCGGAGACCTCCAGATGCCGGCACACCGCCGGGATGTCTGCTCCCTCGTTGAGCAGCCGGTCCGCTTCGCGCAGCTTTCGGACGACCTGCTCGGGTGTGTGACGTCGGTGCTTCACCTTGATCATCCTCCTTCCGCCCAACATGGTGGGCAAGAGGACTCTCACAAGTGGTTGACCTGGACCCCGAAAATCAGTCCACCGTTGTGAGATTCTGGCCGTGATCCGCCGGAGGTGGACATGGCTTTCACGTATTCGACGC
Source organism: Acidimicrobiales bacterium (assembly GCA_035509915.1). GTDB lineage: Bacteria > Actinomycetota > Acidimicrobiia > Acidimicrobiales > UBA8190 > Bog-564. The sequence goes on from DATKIB010000048.1 coordinate 12,782, forward strand.
CGTTCCGAGAGGCAGCGTGTCTGCGGATGCTCGCCGGGGAGAGCGTGGACGTGCTCTCCAAGGAGCTGAAGGTGTCTGCCGCAACTCTGCATCGTTGGAAGAAACAGGCGCTGATCGACGCGAATAGGAAGCCGGGCCTGAAGAGCTTCGAACCCGATGAGCTCGCTCGAGCGCGGAGGCGCATCAAGGACCTCGAGAAAGAGCTCGAGATGGTGAAGGCTGCCAGTGCACTGTTCGATGGCAAAGAGGTGGTGCGCCCAAAAGGCTCGGCCCAGTCGTCAACGGACTGACGCGACTGGGCTACTCGGAGAGGTCGGCCTGTCGTGTGGCCGGCATGAACCGCTCGACCTATCGCCACCAGCAGACCCGGCGCCCCTCAAACAGAGAGGTCCGTCGGATCCTCTTGGCCGACACGATCACCGAGCTCCATCTGGCGTCTCGCTCCACCTACGGGGTCAGGCGGATCCGAGCCGCCCTGCTCCTCGAACGGGGCCTCCTCGTGAATCGCAAGCTGATCCGCCGGATCATGGTCCAGCAGGGCCTTCATGGCCTCCCCATGCGGAAAAGGCGGCGGCACAACCTCCTGAACGTGGCCACCTCAGAGGACCTCGTTAACCGCAACTTCAACGCCTCGTCGATGAACTCTCTCTGGCTGACAGACGTGACCGAGCACAAGACGCGTGAGGGCAATCTCTACTGTTGCGTGGTGCTCGACCAGTTCTCACGACGCGTAGTCGGGTGGGCGATCGACCGGCGCAACGAGGCCACACTCGTGAACGATGCGCTGATCATGGCAGCCAGCTCTCGGGCAACGTCGTCGAGCACAATTATTCACAGCGATCACGGGTCGCAATTCACGTCTTGGTCCTTTACACGGAATGTGAAGCACCACGAGCTCCTCGGCTCCATGGGGACGATCGGCGACTGCTTCGATAACGCACCAATGGAATCGTTCTGGGGCACCATGCAGATCGAGTTGCTAAACCGGAAGAAGACTTGGATGACCTACGTCGAGCTCGCCACGGCCATGGCGGACTACATCGTCAACTTCTACAACCCACTGCGCCG
>DATKIB010000049.1:0-23983 GCA_035509915.1 Acidimicrobiales bacterium
GGAAGAACCTGGTGGGTGCGTTCTGGCAGCCCGCGGCGGTGATCTGCGACACGGACGCCCTCCAGACCCTGCCGGATCGCGAGTGGGCGTCGGGGCGCGGCGAGATCGCAAAGTGCGCCTTCTTGGGAAGGCTCCTCGACCGAACTGCGGGCGGGAGGGGGCCGGACCGCTCGATCCGGACCGGGCCGGGAAGCGAGCCCGGCGACCATGACGTCTCGTGGCTCGAAGGGCCGATCGAGGAACAGATAGCGCGCTGCGTGGCGATCAAGGCCTCGGTGGTCGGTGCGGACGAGCGCGAGGGCGAGCTGCGGATGCTCCTCAATTACGGCCACACGCTCGCACACGCCCTCGAGGGCGAGGCCATGGTTGCACGAGACCTCGACCTGCGGCACGGGGAGGCGGTGGCGATCGGACTGATGTTCGCCGCGCGCCTGGCGCACCGGCTCGGTCGCATCGACGAGGAGCGGGTGGCGCTGCACCGCAGCGTGTTGGACGCCCTCGGCCTCCCGTCCGAGGTCCCACCGGGGCTGAGCGCGAGGAAGCTCGTGGAGTTCATGGCCCGCGACAAGAAGGCGCGCCACGACTTCACCTTCGTCCTCGACGGCCCGGACGGAGTGGAGGTGCAGCGGGGGGTACCCGAGGTGGACATCCTCGCTACCCTTGCCGAGATGGGATGCACGAGGTGACGAGCCACGGAGAGTCGCAGGGCGTGGAAGATCGCAAGCTCGTGCTGCTCCTCTCCGGCCCGAACCTGGATCTCCTGGGCGAGAGGGACCCGGATGTGTACGGACGCGAGACATTGGCCGAGCACGTCGCGGCGGCCACCATGGAGGCCGGCCGTCGTGGTCTCGTCGTCGAGCACCACCAGACCGACCACGAAGGAGAGATGGTCGAGCTCGTGCACGGGGCGCGCGGCAGGGCGGACGCCGTGGTCGTGAACGCCGGGGCGCTGAGCCACTACTCGTGGTCCCTGCACGACGCGCTCGGCGCGTTCGAAGGGGTGGTGGTGGAGCTCCACCTGTCCAACCCGCAAGCACGCGAGCCGTGGCGCCATACTTCGGTGGTGGCGCCGGTAGCCGACGGGACGGTCTCGGGGTTCGGCGGCCTCGGATATCGCCTCGCGATGTGGGCCGTGGCAGAGCTGCTCGCCGGAGATCGCGCCGCGGCCCCCTCGGTGCCGCCCGGCCCCGGAGGTGCCAGGTGAGCCTCGAGAGCGCCGTCGACCCAGTCGAGAGCCCAGCCAAGAACCCAGTCGAGAAGACAGTCGAGACCGTGCGGCCGATGGATGTGGCGTCGCGGCTCGTGCGGCTGCGGGCGCTGTTGGAGGGCGCGGGCCTCGACGCTCTCCTCGTCACGAACCTCGTCAACGTGCGCTACCTGACCGGCTTCGGCGGCTCGGCCGCCAACCTTCTCGTCGGCTCCGAGGAGGCCTTGCTCCTGACCGACGGCCGGTACCGGACGCAGGCGGAGGAGCAAGTGGTGGCGTCGGGACTTTCAGGTGCGGTCGAGATCTTCGTGGGGAAGGTTCCTGCCCAACGAGAGGAGCTGGCGGCGACTGCTTCACGCACGGGGGCTCACCGCGTCGGCTTGGAGGCCGAGAACGTCACGTGGGGAGCCGAGCGGCGGATCGCAGAGTTGCTCTTCGGAGCCGAGCTGGTGCCGACCGAAGGGCTCGTAGAGCGGCTGCGGGAGGTGAAGGACGAAGGTGAGCTCGACAGGATGGCGCTGGCCGCCGCCATCGCCGACGCTGCTCTCGGTGAGGTGCTCGGGATGCTGCGCGCTGTCCCGAGCGAGGAGGAGCTGGCGCTGGCGCTCGACACGGCGATGCGGCGTCTCGGTGCGGAGGATCGCGCCTTCGACACGATCATCGCCTCGGGCCCCAACTCGGCCAAGCCCCACGCCCGTCCCTCGTCGCGGCCCATCACAGCTGGCGACTGGGTGGTGATCGACTTCGGAGCCACCTACGACGGATACCGCTCGGACATGACGCGAACCTTCTGCGTTGGCGGCCGCCCCGAGGGGGAGATGGGGCGCGTCTTCGAGACGGTGGCTCGCTCGCAGTCAGCCGGTGTCGCGGCGGTGAGGTCGGGCATCGAGGCCGGCGAGGTAGACCGCGCTTGTCGGGACCTGATCTCCGACGCGGGTTGGGCAGAGTTGTTCGAGCACGGGACCGGGCACGGAGTCGGGCTCGACATCCACGAGGCCCCGACGGTGTCGGAGGGATCGACTGCTATCCTCGCACCGGGCTGCGTGGTGACCGTCGAGCCGGGTGTCTACCTGCGGGGCGTCGGAGGGGTCCGGATCGAGGACACCGTGGTGGTGACCGAGGAGGGCTGCCGAACGCTCACCGGGTTCACCAAGGACCCCGTGGTGCTTGCCGGCTAGCAGCGGCGACGAGGCCGCTGCTGGAGGGCCCGTCGGTGAGCCCCGGGCAGAGGCGCAGCGGAGGAGCGAAGTTTCTCGATGGCTGTCACGACCAACGACCTGCGCAACGGAATGACTCTCGCGCTCGACGAAGGCTTGTTCGCCGTCGTCGAGTTTCAGCACGTCAAACCCGGCAAGGGTGGAGCGTTCGTCCGCACGAAGCTCAAGAACGTCCGCACAGGGGCCGTCATCGAGCGCACGTTCCGGGCCGACGAGCGAGTCGAGCAGGCCATCGTCCAAAAGCGCGAGATGCAGTACCTCTACAGCGATGGCACCGACTACGTGTTCATGGACACGACCTCCTACGAGCAGATCCACGTGCCGAGCGCCACGCTCGGCGACGCGGCGAAGTTCGTGAAGGAGGGCGACAGCGCCGTGCTGCAGTTCTACGAGAGCGAGATTGTCGGGGTGGACCTCCCGGCGGCGGTGGAGCTGAAGGTGTCGGAGACCGAGCCCGGCGTACAGGGAGATCGCGTCTCCGGCGCCCGCAAGCCGGCCACGCTCGAGACCGGGCTGGTCCTCCAGGTGCCCCTGTTCGTCAACCCAGGCGAGCGGATCAAGGTGGACACGCGCACCGGCCAGTACATCACCCGAGCCTGAAGGTGGTAGGTGGGGCGCAGCGGCCAGTTCCCACCGAAGGGCCCAGGCACGAGGCCCGCGAGCGGGCGATGGCACTGCTCTACGAGGCCGAGCTCAAGTGCCTGGACCCCGTCGAGCTCCTCCAGGGGCTCCCCGCGGCGCCGGACCCCTTCGCCTCGGAACTCGTCGTGGGGGTTGCCACCCAGCGACCGGTGATCGACTCGCTCGTAGCCGACACGTCGGTGAGCTGGGAGCTAGATCGCATGCCGATAGTCGATCGTACGATCCTGAGGCTCGCCACCTACGAACTGCTCGAGCAGCCGGCCACGCCGATAGCGGTGGTGATCGACGAGGCCGTCGAGCTTGCGAAGCAGTACTCGACCGAGGACTCCGGGGCGTTCGTGAACGGCGTCCTCTCCGAGATTTCGCGCAGGGTCCGCCCCTCCTCTTAGGCTCTCCGCGCACCGGCAGCGGTGCTAACGTCGTCGGGACGACCGTGAAGCGGGTCCCGTGAGGCCCAGACGGAACGTGGAGGAGCCCGAGTGGCTGAGCGTGAGCGCAGACTGACCACACCTCGCGGTGGGGTCTTCGTTCCCCGGGTTCAGGTCCTATCCTCCGAGGACGTCTCGCGGGCGATCACGCGGATCGCGCACGAGATAGTCGAGCGCAACCACGGTCTCTCCGATGTGGTGGTGATCGGCTTGCAGACCGGCGGGGTGCCACTCGCCAGGCGTCTCTCGCAGGTGCTCGAAGAGGTCGAGGGCACCCAGGTGCCGTGCGGGACCCTGGACGTCGCGTTCTACCGCGACGACATCGGCATCCGCCCGGTGCTGCCCGAAGCGGTCACCGACGTTCCCGGGGACCTCGCCGGAGCGCTAGTGGTGCTGGTGGACGACGTCCTGTTCACCGGCCGGACGGTTCGCGCCGCTCTCAACGCGCTCGCCGACTACGGCCGCGCACGCGCTATCCAGCTGGCGGTGATGGTCGACCGCGGGCATCGCGAGATCCCCATCCGAGCCGACTACGTGGGCAAGAACATGCCGACGCGAATGGACGAGCAGGTGGACGTGAGTCTCGACGGCGTGGTGCTCGGCGACGTGGTGCCCCGGTGACCTCTCGCGACGAACAGGGGCCGGAGGGCGGCGACGCAGGGCTCGCAACCGGGGACCAGCCGCCCGAGAGTCGCGACACTGCGCTCGGGGAGCCGTCCCTCGCGAAGGCGGGCGCGGGCCGCCACCACCTGCTCTCGATCGCAGACCTGGGCGCCGAGGGGATCGAGGAGGTGTTGCGGGTGTCCGACGCCTTCGTCGAGGTCTCCAAGCGGGCGATACCCAAGGTGCCGGCGCTCAGGGGGAAGACCGTGGTGACCCTCTTCGTGGAGGAGTCGACCCGCACGAAGCTCTCGTTCGAAACAGCAGCGAAGCGCTTGTCGGCGGACGTGCTGTCGTTCAGCGCGTCGTCTTCCTCGCTCAAGAAGGGAGAGTCCTTGCGCGACACCGTGGAGACCATCGCCGCCATGGGAGTCGACGCCTTCGTGGTCCGGCACTCTGCTGCCGGTGCCCCTGCCGCTGTATCGAAGTGGGTGGACGCGTCCGTGCTGAACGCGGGTGACGGGTGGCACGAGCACCCCACTCAGGCTCTTCTGGACTGCTACACGATCCGACAGGTGCTGGCCGAACGAGATCACCGGGCCCCGCACGAGGCCGGGGTCGAGTGCTTCAAGGGCCTGCGGGTCGGAATCGTCGGCGATATCCGCCACAGCCGCGTGGCGCGCTCGAACGTGCTCGCGCTCGCCGCACTCGGCGCGGAGGTGACTGTCGTCGCGCCCTGGACCCTGCTTCCCCCCGCTGTCGACAGCTGGCCGGTCGCCGAGGTCTCGCAGGACCTCGACTCGGTGCTCGGGAGGCTGGACGTGTGCTACCTGCTGCGGCTCCAGGCCGAGCGCGGGACAGGGCGCTACCTCCCTTCGGTTCGCGAGTACGCCGCCGCCTACGGGCTGAGCGCCGCGCGAGCGGCCGCACTTGCGGAAGGAGCCCTCGTGATGCACCCCGGGCCGATGAACCGCGGGGTGGAGATCGCGGACGAGGTCGCTGGCCTCGCCAACTCGGTCATCCTGCGCCAGGTGGCCAACGGGGTGGCGGTGAGGATGGCGGTGCTGTTCATGCTGCTGGGAACGTCTGGAGGCTCGAGCGCCACCGGTGCTCTTGCCGGACTGTCCGATGCGTGGGAGACGGGCGGTGCCTGAGGCCACAGTCGCCCGAGCCGCCGGCACTGCCGGCAGGCGTGCGCCGCGCAGCGTGCCGACGGTGGTTATACGCGGCGGGACCGTGGTGGACGAGAACGGGCAGCGTCGCGCAGACGTCGTCTGCAACGAGGGAAAGGTCGCCGAGGTCGCCGAGGGCGCCTCGGTCCCCCGGGGCGCCACCGTCCTCGACGCGTCGGGGTGCCTGGTCGCGCCCGGGCTGGTCGACCTCCACGCGCACCTTCGCCAGCCCGGCAAGGAGGACGCCGAGTGCATCGAGAGCGGCGCGCGCGCCGCCGCTCTGGGCGGGTTCACGGCCGTGGTGGCCATGCCCAACACCGATCCGCCCGTAGACGACGCCTCGGTCGCCTCGGAGGTCCTCGCACTCGGAGCCGCTGCAATTTGCCGGGTCGAGGTGGCAGGGGCCATCACCGTGGGTCGCATGGGTGAGAGCCTGTCCCCGATGGGCGAGCTCGCGGCCATGGGCGTGCGCATCTTCACCGACGATGGTGTGGGTGTGCAGGATTCGGGTCTGATGAGACGGGCGCTCGAGTACGCGAGGGGGCTCGGCGTGGTCGTGGCCGAGCATTGCGAGGAGAGCTCGCTGGCTTGCGGTGCCGCGATGCACGAAGGGGAGTGGTCGAGCCGTCTGGGGCTACCTGGCGCTCCGGCGGAGGCAGAGGAGCTGATGGTGGCGCGCGACATAGCGCTTGCCCGCCTCACGCGGGGATCGCTGCACCTGCTTCACCTCTCCTCGGCGGGGTCGGTCGCACTGGTGGCAGCGGCGAAGGCCGAGGGACTTCGTGTGACCTCCGAGGTGACGCCGCACCATCTGTCGCTGACCCACGCAGAGCTCGCAGGCTACGACCCGGTGTTCAAGGTGAACCCGCCGCTTCGCACGGCGGCCGACGTGACAGCCCTGCGCGAGGGTTGCGCAAACGGCACCGTCGACGCGGTTGCCACGGACCACGCGCCCCACCCCGCCGAGGCGAAGGACGTGCCCCTCGCCGATGCCGCCCCCGGGATGATCGGGCTCGAGACCGCGCTCGCCGTGGCACTCGGAGCCTTGGTCCGTGCGGAGGGTGTGGCGGACCGGGAGACGGACTGGGGGAACGTGGCCTCTTCGTCCAACGGCGGGAGGCGGCGTGTGCTGGGCGGGCCCGCAGGCTCGGCAGGTACAGCCGGCTCTGCCGGCCTTCGAGCCGGCGGTCCCTCGCGCAAGATCACGATGGGAGAAGTGCTCGGGCTCATGTCGTGGAAGCCGGCGCGCATCGCTTCGATCTCGACGGCGACGGGCGGCGACCAGGGAGGCCCGATCCACCCCGGGGCCCCCGCCAACCTCGTCGTCTTCGACCCGGCCGAGAGCTGGGTCGTCGACCCGGCGCGCATGGCGAGCCGTAGCCGCAACACCCCCTGGGCGGGCCGGACGCTGACCGGCCGTGTGCGCCACACGATCTGTGCCGGCGAGCCCGTGGTGGTCGGGTCCGAGGCCCAGAGGTGACGAGCGCGCCCTCGGGGGCCCCGCAACGGGGCACCGGCGGCGCCGGCACTTGGAGCGATCCCCGCACCGAGCGCCCGCCGGCTCTGCTCGTGCTCGCAGACGGAGAGGTGTTCGAGGGCGAGGCGATAGGCCCGCTCCCGCCCGAAGGCGTGTCCGTGGGCGAGCTCGTCTTCAACACCGTGCTCAGCGGCTACCAGGAGGTCGTCACCGACCCGAGCTACGCGGGACAGGTCGTCGCGTTCACCTACCCGCACATCGGCAACTACGGGGTGAACCCCGCCGACGAGGAGGCGCCGAGGCCCTTCTGTAGGGGAGTGGTCGTGCGCGACCTCGCCGACCACCCGTCGTCGTGGCGCGCGACCGGGTCGCTCGAGGACTTTCTCTTCCAAAGCGCGTTGCCGGGGATCACGGGGGTGGACACGCGCCGGCTCACAAAGCACCTGCGAACGGACGGGGCCATGGGCTGCGCGTTCGGCACGGCGCAGGAGTCCGAGCTGCGCGCGGCGGCAGTGGCGGAGCCCGGTACGAGCGGCCGCGACCTCGTGTCGGAGGTGACCACCGACACGACCTACGAAGTCGGCTCGGGGCCGCTGCGGGTGGTCGCCTACGACTTCGGCGTGAAGCAGACCATGCTCCGTAGCCTCGGCGCCCTCGCCACCGTGACCGTCGTGCCAGCCACCTTCGGGGCGTCGAGCGCCCTCGACCTGGACCCCGACGGCGTCTTCCTCTCGAACGGACCGGGCGACCCCGCCGCCTTGGAGACCCAGGCCGGCATCGTCTCGGAGTTGCTCGGCAAGGTGCCCGTCTTCGGCATATGCCTCGGCCACCAGCTCCTCGGAGCGGCGCTCGGGGCCCGGACTTTCAAGCTCCGCTTCGGGCACCACGGCGGCAACCATCCGGTCCGGCGGCTCGACACCGGCAAGGTGGAGATCACCAGCCAGAACCACAACTACGCAGTCGACGCCGCCTCCCTGCCCACCGCCGGGGCCAGAGCCACTGAGGTGACCCACGTCAACCTGAACGACGGAGTGATCGAGGGGATCCGCTGCGAGAAGCTCGCCGCCTTCGGCGTGCAGTACCACCCGGAGGCCGGCCCGGGCCCGCACGACGCCCGCTACCTCTTCGAGGAGTTCCGCGAGCTGTTGCTGTCGGGGACGAGGCGTCGGCCCCTCACCGACACTGGACGCGACGACGTGGTCCAGACCTGATGCCCAGGCGCAGCGACATCGAGACGATCCTCGTGATCGGCTCGGGGCCGATCGTGATCGGCCAGGCCTGCGAGTTCGACTACTCGGGCAGCCAGGCCTGCCGCGTGCTCCGGGCGGAGGGCTACCGCGTGGTGCTGGCGAATTCCAATCCCGCGACGATCATGACCGACCCCGAGCTCGCGGACCGCACGTACATCGAGCCACTCGACGCCGGGGTCCTCGCCGCGATCGTCGAGCGGGAGAGGCCCGATGCCCTTCTGCCTACCCTCGGGGGCCAGACGGGGCTCAACCTGGCCATGGCGCTCGAAGGCGAAGGCGTGCTCGATCGGTTCGGCGTGGAGCTGATCGGGGCCAACGCGCAGGCCATCACCACCGCCGAGGACAGAAGGCGTTTCTCCGAGGCGATGGGGGAGATCGGCCTGGAGGTGCCGCCTTCGGGCTTCGCGAGCTCCCTGGAGGAGGCGATGGCGGTCGGGGAGGCCGTCGGCTACCCGATCATGGTGCGGCCGAGCTTCATCCTTGGAGGGGCCGGCACGGGGACGGCGAAGGACCGGGCCGAGCTCGCCCGGGTCGCGGCAGAAGGGCTCGCCGCGAGCCCCGTCTCGCGCGTGCTGATCGAACGCTCCATCGCAGGCTGGAAGGAGTTCGAGCTCGAGGTGATGCGCGACCGCGCGGACAACTGCGTGGTGGTCTGCTCGATCGAGAACTTCGACCCGATGGGCGTCCACACCGGCGACTCCATCACAGTCGCGCCGGCGCAGACCCTGTCGGACGTCGAGTATCAGGCCATGCGCGACGACGCGTTCGCGTGTATCAGGCGAGTTGGCGTCGAGACGGGTGGCTCCAACATCCAGTTCGCGGTCGATCCGCGCACCGGCCGCAGGCTCGTCATCGAGATGAACCCGAGGGTGTCGCGGTCGTCCGCTCTGGCATCGAAGGCGACGGGCTTCCCGATAGCAAAGATCGCCGCGCGGCTTGCGGTCGGTTACACGCTCGACGAGATCGCGAACGACATCACCGGTGCCACGCCGGCGAGCTTCGAACCGACCATCGACTACGTCGTCACCAAGATCCCGCGTTGGGCGTTCGAGAAGCTGCCCGGCAGCGTCGAGCGGCTCGGCACCCGTATGCAGTCGGTCGGCGAGGTGATGGCGATCGGGCGCACCTTCTGCGAGTCCCTCCAGAAGGCGATCCGCTCGCTCGAGCAGGGGCGCTTCGGCCTGAACGCCGACCCGGCTGAGGCCGCCTACGAGCTGCTCGAGGACAGCGAGCTTGTGGAGCGCGCCTGCGAGCCGACGCCGCAGAGGGTGTTCCAGATGGAGGCGGCCCTGCGCAGAGGGGTGAGCCCCGAGTCCCTTGCCGCTGCGACCGGGGTGGACCCGTGGTTCGTGGGCCAGCTCCAGCGCATCAGCGCCGCCCGCCTGCGCCTCGAAGCGCTCGGTCGTGCGGGTACGGAGGTGGAGAGGCTGGATCGCAGGAGCTGGCGTGAGCTGAAACGGCACGGTTTCTCCGATGCCCAGGTCGCGTACCTGCTCTCGAGGGGGCGCCAGGGGGAGGACCCCGCAGGCCCGGTGGCGGACGGCGCGGCGGAAGGGCCAGTGGACGGGCCAGTGGACGGCCCCGCGAACGGGCCAGTGGACGGGGCATTGGACGAAGCCCGAGCGCGCGCCGCCCGGCTTCGCGCCGGGGTGCGGCCCACCTTCAAGACCGTCGACACCTGCGGCGCCGAGTTCGCGGCCAGCACCCCTTACCACTACGCGACGTACGAGGACGAGGACGAGGTGCGTCGTAGCGAGCGCCCCCGGGTCATGATCCTCGGCTCGGGACCCAACCGGATCGGCCAGGGGATCGAGTTCGACTACTGCTGCGTGCACGCGTCGATGGCGCTGCGCGAGGCCGGCTACGAGACGGTCATGGTCAACTGCAACCCCGAGACGGTCTCGACCGACTACGACACCTCCGACCGTCTCTACTTCGAGCCCCTCACGGCCGAGGATGTGGCGAACGTGATCGAATCCGAGCTCAGGGCCGGCGAGCATTCACCGGCGGGCGTGGCGCCTTTGGCCGGGGTGATCGTCTCGCTGGGCGGTCAGACCCCACTGAAGCTCGCCCACAGCGTCGACCCCGCTCTGGTGCTCGGCACGGCCCCCGCCTCGATCGACCTCGCCGAGGATCGCGAGCGGTGGAACGCGCTGTGCGAGACGCTCCGCATCCCCCAGCCCCCCGGGGGCGCCGCGTCGACCGTGAACGAGGCCTTGGCCGTGGCGGCGAAGATCGGCTATCCGGTCCTCGTGCGGCCGAGCTACGTGCTCGGAGGACGCGCCATGGAGATCGTCTACGACGACGAGCGGCTCGAGGAGGTGTTCCGCGCCCTGGAGGGCTCGCTGCGGAGCGAAGGCGGCGTCTCCTCGCAACGTCCGGTGTTGATCGACCGCTTCTTGGAGGACGCCGTCGAGGTGGACGTCGACTCGGTTCGCGACGCCGCCGGCGAGGTGTTCGTGGCCGGGATCATGGAGCACGTCGAAGAGGCAGGTGTCCACTCGGGCGACTCGGCCTGCGCGCTGCCTCCCCAGACGCTGGCGCCCTCGGTGGTGGCGCAGCTCGAGGAGCACACGCGGTCGATCGCTGCGTCGTTGGGAGTGGTGGGCCTTCTGAACGTGCAGTTTGCAGTGAAGGACTCCGTGGCGTACGTCCTGGAGGCGAACCCGCGTGCCAGCCGCACGGTCCCGTTTGTCGCGAAGGCGACCGGGATACCGCTAGCGAAGGTGGCGGCGCGGGTGATGATGGGGGCGACGCTCGCAGAGCTGCGCGAGGAGCGCTTGCTCCGGCCACGGTCGAACGGTGACTGGGTGAGCGTGAAGGAAGCGGTGCTGCCGTTCGACCGGTTTCCCGGGGTCGACAGTCTTCTGGGCCCCGAGATGCGCTCCACCGGCGAGGTGATGGGTATCGCCCGCAGCTTCGGGCTCGCATTCGCCAAGAGCCAGATCGCCGCTGGTACCCGCCTGCCGTCCTCGGGAACCGTCTTCCTCTCCCTGGCCGACCGCGACAAGGCGTCGGGCCTCGGGGCTGCCCGCGGCTTCGCCGATCTCGGACTGGAGCTCGCCGCTACCTCCGGGACCGCGGCTTACCTGGAGTCGAACGGGGTAAAGGTCTCCACCGTGGTGGGAAAGGTGGGCGAGGTGGGGGCGGCCGACGCGGTCGAACTGATCTCCTCGGGCCGGGTGCAGCTGGTGGTCAACACCCCGCGCGGCCGCGGGCCGCGCGCGGACGGCCTGCACATTCGCTCTACCGCTTCGCTCCACCAGGTGCCCTGCCTGACCACTGTGGCCGCCGCGCGCGCAGCCGCCGCCGGCATCGCAGACTGGCGCCGGCACGGGCTGTCGGTGATCAGCTTGCAGGAGGTGCACGGCGAAGAGGCTCACCGACCAGAGAGCGAGGTGCACGGCGAAGCGGCGCACCGACCAGACAGCGAGGTGCACGGCGGAGCGGCGCACCGACCGGGGGACGAGGTGCGCGGGGCATGAGGGCCTGGCCGATCGCGGGGGTGGACCTGCGGACGCGCGTCGGATCGGTGCAGCTGGCCAACCCGGTCCTCACTGCCTCGGGGACCTCAGGCCACGGGGCCGAGCTCGCCGGCTACATGGACCTGGCCACGTTGGGGGCGGTGGTGGTCAAGTCGCTCTCGGCCGACCCGTGGCCCGGCAATCCCGGTCCGAGGGTGACCGAGACCCCCGCCGGAATGCTGAACTCGGTCGGGCTCCAGGGCCCCGGCGTGGGCGCCTGGCGCAGCGACGAGCTGCCCGCGCTCGTCGAGCGCGGCGCCAAGGTCGTCGCGAGCATCTGGGGACGATGCGTAGACGACTACGCGCGCGCCGCCGCATTGCTCGCCGGCGCCCCCGGGGTATTGGCGGTGGAGGTGAACGTGAGCTGTCCCAACATCGAGGACCGCAGCCGGATGTTCGCGCACTCGGCGCGCGCCACGGCGGAGGCGGTGGCGGCTGCCGAGGCTTGTGGGATCGCGCGTTGGGTGAAGCTGAGCCCCAACGTCTCGGACCTCGTAGAGATCGCGGGCGCTGCGCTCGACGCCGGTGCAGAGGCGCTCGTGCTCGTGAACACGATGCTGGGCATGGCAGTAGACGTCCGCGGGCGCTCCTACGGGCTCGGGTCCGGCCCGGGCGGCGGAGGGCTGTCGGGCCCCGCGATCCGGCCGGTCGCACTGCGCGCCGTCCACGACTGCAGGGCAGCGTTTCCCGCCACGGCGATCGTGGGGGTGGGCGGCGTGACGAGGGGGGTGGACGCGGTGGCGATGATGATGGCCGGCGCCGACGCGGTCGAGGTTGGCACAGCAACCTTTCGGGATCCTCGCGCGCCGGCCAAGGTGCTGGCGGGCCTCGCGCGCTGGTGCCGTTGGAACGGAGTGGCCAATCTCCGCTCGATAGTCGGGTGCGTCCAAGGGAGCGATGTCGCTGTCGGTGTCGGGGGTCTCGATGACCCCCGATGACCAGCGCGGACGGCTGGCCCTCGCCCTCGACGTCGACGACCTCGTGCTCGCGCTTCGCACGGCGCGTCGGCTCGCTCCGTGGTTCGGTGTGGCGAAGGTCGGGCTGGAGCTGTTCACCGCCGCGGGTCCCGAGGTGGTCTCCGCCCTCACGATCGAGGGCTTCCGAGTGTTCCTGGACCTGAAGCTGCACGACATCCCCACGACCGTGAGGCGCGCCGCTCGGGTCATAGGCGGGCTCGGGGCGACCTACACCACCGCCCATGCCGCCGGTGGCGAGGAGATGCTCAGGGCGGCCGTGGAGGGAATGGCCGAGGGCGCCACGGCCGCCGGTTCCGGCTTGCCGTTGGCGGGGGTCCTCGGGGTGACGCTGCTCACGAGCCAACGAGACGCGAGCCGAGAGCTCCTCGCGTCCCGTGCCGGCCTCGCGGCAGCGGCCGGCTGCGGGGGGGTGGTGTGCGCGGCCAGCGACCTACCCTTCGTTCGAGACGCCGCCCCGGGGCTCCTCACGGTCGTACCGGGGATACGGCTCGAAGGCGCCGATCCGGACGACCAGGCGCGCGCCTCGACACCCGCGGCGGCGCTGGCCGCCGGCGCCGACATCCTCGTGGTGGGGCGTGCGGTCACGCACGCGCGGGATCCCGAGGCGGTCGCGTCCGAGCTGGCGCGAGCGGTCACCGCGTCACTGGGCACTCGTAACTGAACGGAAGGCAAAGCAAAACCGTCGCGTACGGGGGTCGTCCGGTTTCGCAGAGGGGTCGTCCCGGCCCGCCGAGAGGTGTGTCAACAACGTGCCAACATCCCCGAGCGCGCGAGAGCACACGCTCGGTACGCGGCGCGCAGTCCGGCCGCACGAGGCGGTGAGGCGGCGAGGCTCGGTGCAAAAAAAAGAGCCTTCTAGGAGGGGATCGTCAGGTGTCCCCCCGCTCGTCAGGGCGCTATGGTGGCCGACATGCCGCAACCCCCTGCACTAACTGCCGAGCAGCGCCAGGCCGCGCTTGACAAGGCCGCCAAGGTCCGTCGCGAAAGGGCCGAGGTGAAAGAGCATCTGAAGATGAGCCGCATCACGCTTGCAGACCTTCTTACGAGAGCGGAGAAGGACGAGACGGTCGGCAAGATGAAAGTGCTGTCGGTCCTCGAGTCCCTACCGGGCCTCGGCAAGGTAAAGGCGCGTCGTCTGATGGAGACGGTCGGGATAAGCGAGAGCCGCCGGCTGCAGGGGCTCGGCGTGAACCAGCGCGAGCAGCTGCTCGCCCATACTGCCAAGCCCTGATCCTCGTCATCTCGGGCCCCGGCGGGGCCGGGAAGGGCACCGTCGCCGGCAGGCTCGTCGAGCGTGACGCGTCACTTTGGTTGAGCAGATCCTGGACTACGCGCCCGCGCCGACCGGGTGAGCCAGAAGATGCGTACACGTTCGTGGACCGCGAGACGTTCGAGGCGCGCCGGGCCGCCGGCGGGTTCCTGGAGTCGGCCGAGTTCTTCGGCCACCTCTACGGCACTCCGATCCCCGACCCTCCGCCCGGCAAGGACGTGGTGCTCGAGATCGATCTCCAGGGGGCACGCCAGGTGATCCAGAGCAACCCGGACGTGCTCCTCGTCCTCCTGCTCCCCCCCTCCGTCGAACAACAGACGGAGCGCCTGCGGGGCCGGGGCGACGAAGAGGAGGAGGTGGTCAGGCGCATCGCCAAGGGGATCGAGGAGGAGCGCCTCGGCCGCTCCCTCACCCGCCACGTGGTCGTCAACAGCGACCGCGACCAGGCCGTGGCCCAGGTGGCGGGTATACTGGAAGGTCACCGCAAGCAGCGCGGGGACCTTCCGACCGGAGCCGACCTGGTCGGGGACCCCGACGACGGCCGCGGAGGATGACCCCGCCGGCGAGCAGACCCGACCCGCTCGGCGACCGACCCGCCAGAGGAGCCAGATGGCCTATCGCCGCACCACGCTCATCGACCCGCCGATAGAGAGCCTCCTCGACAAGGTGGACTCGAAGTTCACCCTCGTGTCCCTCTCGGCCAAGCGAGCCCGCCAGATCAACTCCTACTACAACCAACTGGGAGAAGGGATGGGCATGGTGGTCCCTCCTCAAGTGGCGTCCGTCTCGGGCAAGCCCCTGACGATCGCCTTCGAGGAGATCGCCGCCGCCAAGGCGACGTACCACCATCCCGAGTCGGGTGCCGAGGGAGAAGGAGAAGACGTCGCAGCCGAAGCCTCCTCCGAGCTCTCCTCGAACGGCGTGGCCCCGGCCTCGCAAGTGGATGCCTCCGCGGCGGGCGACGGCGCTGACGGCGCCACGACCTCGGTGCCCGCGGGCGAAGGCGACGCGCAGGAGCCCGAGGCGACGGCCGGCGACTAGCGCCGGAGCGTTCAAGCTCGAGGGCACGTAACAGCGGTGCGAACACGAGAGAGGTGACGATGGCACCTCCGGCGGGGGGCAAGAAGGTCGTCCTCGGGGTGACCGGTGGCATCGCCGCGTACAAGGCGGTCGAGCTCTGCCGGCGGCTCGTGGACGCGGGAGCGCACGTCGTGCCCGTGCTCACCGACGACGCCCTTCGCTTCGTGGGTGAGGTCACGTTCTCCGCGCTGGGGTCGGAGCGCTGCCACCACAGCCTCTTCGAGGACTCCGACCCGATCCCCCACACCAGGCTCGGCCAGAGCGCGGACGTGGTCGTAGTCGCGCCCGCCACTGCGCGGTTCATCGGTTGCTACGCAGGAGGGATTGCAGACGGGCTCCTCACCGCCACGGTCCTCGCGACGCGCGCGCCAGTGGTCGTGTGCCCTGCGATGCACACCGAGATGTGGGAGCACCCCGCCGTGCAGGAGAACCTGGCAACTCTCGCACGCCGCGGCGTGAGGATCGTCCCTCCCACGGAGGGCAGGCTCGCAGGAGGGGACGTCGGCGCCGGTCGGATGGCAGAGATCGAGGTGATCCTCGAAGAGGTGCTCGCGGTCCTCGCCGGTGACCCCGGCACCCGCTCGCGCGCGGGCGACCTGTCGGGAAGGCGGGTCCTCGTGAGCGCCGGCGGTACCCGCGAGCCGGTCGACCCGGTGCGCTTCATCGGCAACCGCTCCTCGGGAAAGCAGGGCCACGCATTAGCCGAGGCCGCGTCCGAGCGCGGTGCCGAGGTCGTCCTGGTGACCACCACCTCGCGGCCCGGTCCTGCAGGATCGACCGTCGTGCGCGTCGCCACGGCGGCCGAGATGGAGCGAGAGATGTTGGAGCATGCAACCGCCGCCGACGTCGTGGTGATGGCTGCCGCGGTGGCCGACTTCCGCCCCAAGGCGACCTTCCCGACCAAGCTGCCGAGGTCCGAGGGGCTCGCCGAGATCATTCTGGAGCCGACCCCGGACATCCTCGCCGAGCTCGGTCGCAGGCGTACAGGCGGCCAGGTGCTGGTCGGGTTCGCGGCGGAGACCCACGAGGTGGCCGAACGGGCCTCTGCGAAGCTCGTCGCGAAGGGGGTCGACCTCATCGTCGCCAACGACGTGTCAGCTCCGGGTGTCGGCTTCGACCACGAGACGAACGAGGTACTGATCCTCGGGTCAGACGGCAGCAGCACGCACGTGCCCCTGGCGTCGAAAGTTAAGGTCGCGAACGCCGTTCTGGATACTGTGGTCGACCGCCTCCGCGACCACGATCGGGCGGGTGGGGGCCAGAGCCCGAGGAGCGATCCGTGACTGCGCGCCACACATTCACCTCCGAGTCGGTTACCGAGGGCCATCCCGACAAGATGGCCGACCAGATCTCCGACGCCGTGCTGGACGCCGTGATAGGCGCCGACCCGCGCGCCCGGGTGGCTTGCGAGACCCTGCTCACCACCGGCCTGGTGGTAGTCGCCGGAGAGGTGACCACGACCTGTTACGTGGACATCCCGCGTCTGGTCCGCGACGTCATCTGCGACATCGGCTACGACCAAGAGGGTCACGGCTTCAACGGTCGTACCTGCGGCGTGATGGTGGCCCTCGATGAGCAGTCACCGGACATCGCCCAAGGAGTCAACGCCGCCCACGAGGTGAGGAGCGGTTCGGGCGGCGAGGACCAGCTCAATTCCCAAGGAGCAGGGGACCAGGGGATGATGTTCGGCTACGCGTGCGACGAGACGCCCGACTCGATGCCGGTGCCCATCTGGCTGGCCCACCGGCTCGCGCAGCGCCTCGCCCAGGTGCGGCGCGTGGGAGTGCTTCCCTACCTCCGCCCGGACGGCAAGACTCAGGTGAGCGTCGTCTACGAGGGCGGCCGCCCGGTCGCACTCGACACGATCCTCATCTCGACTCAGCACGCGCCGGGTCTCGACATCGAGACGCTCCTGCTCCCGGACCTGCGCGAGCACGTCATCCACCCGTTGTTGCCTCCCGACCTAGACGCGTCGAGGCTCCGTGTGCTCGCCAACCCGACCGGGCGCTTCGAGCTCGGCGGGCCCCACGCCGACACGGGGCTCACCGGCCGAAAGATCATCGTGGACACCTACGGGGGGATGGCTCGCCACGGCGGGGGGGCGTTCTCCGGGAAGGACCCTTCGAAGGTGGACCGCTCGGCGGCCTACGCCGCGCGTTGGGTGGCGAAGCACGTGGTGTGCGCAGGGGCGGCACGCCGGTGCGAGGTACAGGTCGCATACGCGATCGGAGTCGCCCACCCGGTGTCCCTGATGGTCGACACCTTCGGCACCGAGTCCGTCGACCCGTCGCTGATCGAGAAGGCGATACGAGAGATCTTCGACCTCCGTCCGGCCGCCATCGTCCGCGACCTCGACCTGCTGCGTCCCATCTACAGGCGCACCGCCGCCTACGGCCACTTCGGGCGCAGCGACAAGGAGTTCACCTGGGAGGCGACGCCGCGGGTGGACGACCTGAAGCAAGCCCTCGGTCTGTAGAGGCGGTGCCGTCGGGCACCGGCTCGACCGGAGGGCCGGGGCGCGTCGTGCGCGTGGTGCCCGACGTGCCGGCACTGCGAAAGACCTTCGACTACTCGGTGCCCGAACAGGCGAGCGACCTGGTCCGGGTGGGGACCCAGGTGCGGGTCGTGCTCCACGGCCGGCGCGTCGATGCCTGGGTAGTCGAGGTGGACGTGGCGCCGGACCCGGCGATCGCGCTTCGTGCGATCGAATCGGTGAAGGGCTGGGGCCCACCGCAGTCGGTGGTCGCCCTCGGCAATTGGGCGGCATGGCGGTGGGCAGGCCCGGTCTCGACCTTCTTGAAGACCGCCTCCTCCACCCGCCGGGTGGCGGCGCTACCCGAGAAGACCGCCCGGCCGCCGCTACGCCCGGGCACCGGCGTCACGCCGTCCTCCGCCGGGACCAGCTCGGGCGACACCGCGCACCGGGCCGCGAGCCTGGGCCCGCCCGCGGACGAGGCGGGGGAGCAGTTCGCCGAGGCGCTCGCCGGTGGGGTCACCGTGGTCCGCGTGGCGCCCGCGGTCCATCCCCTGCGCCTGGCGATCAGGACTGCGGAGCTCCTCGAAGGCGCTGCCGATTCTGCGGGGGTCCTCGTCCTGGTCCCCGAGCACGACCAGGCGTCGAGGCTGGCTGCCCGGCTCAGGGCTTCGGGGCTTGCAGTTGCGCTGCTCCCAGGTGAATGGGCGGCCGCGCGCGCGGGGGGATGCGTCGTGGTGGGCACGCGCGCTGCGGCCATGGCGCCCCTGCCGCGCCTTGCGGGCGCGGTGGTGCTCGACGCCCACGACGAGGGTTATCGCGAGCAGCGCGCCCCGACCTGGTGCGCGTGGGAGGTCGTGGCGGAGCGAGCGAGGCGCGACGGAGCACCGTGCGCGCTCGTCTCGCCGTGCCCGACGCTCGACCTGCTCGCCGCGGGGAGGCTCGTGGCCCCTTCGCGGCGTGCCGAGCGAGGAGGTTGGGCGGCCTTCGAGATCGTGGACCGGCGCGAGGACGATCCGCGCACCGGCCTCTTCTCCGAGCGGCTCGTGACGCTCGTGCGTTGGGCGGGAGAGGTGAGCGGTAGGCGTGTCCTTTGCGTGCTCAACCGCAAGGGTCGCGTGAGGCTGTTGGCGTGCGCGGCGTGCCGCGAGATCGCGCGCTGCGAACGGTGCAACGGGGCGCTCGAACTGATCGACGACGTCGGAGCGCGACGGCTGCGCTGCAGGCGATGTGAAGCGCAACGCCCAGTGGTGTGCGCGCGCTGCGGTGGCGGCAAGATGCGCGCGATCCGCGTAGGAGTGTCGAGGGCGCGTGAGGAGCTCGAGGCCCTCGCGGGGACCCCGGTGGCGGAGGTGTGGGGGGGCGCGCCCAGGAGCCCGGGTGACCCCGCCGAGCCCGGCACCGCTGTGACGGTCGGGACCGAGGCGCTGCTGCACCAGGCGCGGCGGGCCGACGCGGTGGCGTTCTTGGACTTCGACGCCGAGCTGCTGGCGCCGAGGATGCGCGCCTCCGAGGAAGCCCTCGCCCTCCTGGCCCGGGCCTCGCGGCTCGTCGCCGCCCGTGGCGGTGGCGACACGCAGGCCGGCACGGGCCGTGCCGGTGGGAGGGTGCTCGTCCAGACGCGCCTACCC
This sequence comes from Acidimicrobiales bacterium, assembly GCA_035509915.1. Lineage (GTDB taxonomy): Bacteria > Actinomycetota > Acidimicrobiia > Acidimicrobiales > UBA8190 > Bog-564. The sequence continues at coordinate 18,949 of DATKIB010000049.1, forward strand.
GACCACGAGGTGCTCACGGCCGCCGTGTCGGCCGACCCGGCGCGAGTGGCGGACGCCGAGGAGCCGGTGCGCCGGGCGCTCGGGCTCCCGCCGTTCAGCGCGTTGGCCGTGATCTCCGGAGCGAACGCGGACGCCTACGGACACTCGTTGCGCGAGGTCGTGAGCGCGGACGTCGAGGTGTCGGGTCCCACCGACGGTATTTGGTCGCTGCGTGCTCGGTCGCACGAGGAGCTGTGCTCGCTGCTCGAGGCGGTCGAACGCCCTGCGGGCCGCCTGCGGGTCGAGGTCGATCCGATCCGGGTCTGAGCGGGCCTCTCAAACCTCTTGGGTAGCATGACCAGGTGGCGACGTACTCGATCCGCACCTACGGGGACCCCGTTCTGCGCCAGCGTGCGCCAGAGGTCACCGAGATCGACGGGCGCCTGAAGACCCTCGTCGACGACATGGTCGCCACGATGTACGAGGCGCCAGGCGTGGGCCTCGCAGCCCCGCAGGTGGGCGTGCAGAAGCGGCTCTTCGTGTACGACCTGCACGACGAAGAGGGGCCCAAGGTGATCGTCAACCCCGAGCTCTCCGAGGCGCGCGGGGAATGGACCTTCGAGGAGGGCTGCCTGTCGGTGCCGGGGATGTCGTGGCCCATCGTCCGCCCCAAGGAGGTCCACCTCAGAGGTTTCGACCTCGACGGCAACGAGGTCTCCATCGAGGCGGACGAGTTCGAGGCCCGTGTCTACCAGCACGAGCTCGACCATCTCGATGGCGTGCTGCTCGTAGACCGGCTCGACACCGACCAGCGCAAGGAGGCGTTGCGCGTCCTACGGGAGCGGGCGCTGGGCCTGCCCGGGGCCTGGACTGCGTCCCGAGAGGTCGCAGGCGGCGGCGCGAGTGACGAGAGCGCCCACGAGCTCTAAAGAGGCCCGCGAACAAGTCGCTTCTTCGCGCTCCGGGTAGCTTCGGGCGAATGGCCCGGCTCGCCTTCCTCGGGACCCCCGAACCGGCCGCGACCTCGCTGCGGGCCCTGATAGGGGCGGGTCACGACGTCGTGCTGGTCGTCACCCGACCGGACAAGCGCAGGGGACGAGGAGCACTGGCGGCCCCGAGCCCGGTCAAGCAGGTTGCCCTCGAGGCGGGGTTGACCGTCACCGAACGCGTAGACGACGTCGTGGGTTGCGGAGCCGAGCTGGGCGTGGTCGTCGCGTACGGGCGCATCGTCCCGGCGAGCGTCCTCGCGAGGCTCTCGATGGTCAACGCCCACTTCTCGCTCCTGCCGCGCTGGCGCGGGGCTGCTCCTGTGGAGAGAGCGATACTCGCCGGTGACCGTTACACAGGCGTGAGCATCATGCGCCTCGAGGAAGGTCTCGACACTGGCCCGGTGCTCGCGGCGCGGCCCGAGCAGATCCACCATTCCCAGCGCGAGCATGCCGCGGCGCTCACCCGCCGACTGGCAGAGGTGGCGGCCGAGATGCTGGTGGAGCTCCTCTCGGAGGGCGCGGCTGCGCTGGGTCCCGGTACCGCCCAGGCGGGCGAAGCCACCTACGCGGCAAAGCTCGAGCCACAAGAGCTGATGCTCGACTTCTCCCGCAATGTGCTCGAGCTCGAGCGCACGGTCAGGCTCGATCGCTCCTGGACCACGTTTCGCGACGAGAGGCTGCGCGTGCTCGACGCGGTGGCGAGAGACGGCCGGGCGCCGGAGTCGTCTGGCGCACCTGCGAGGTACTCGACTGCCGCGCCCGTGGCCTCGCCCGCGCGTTCTCACGCGGCCGTGCCCGTGACGGGTGCGCTCCTCGGGACGGCCGTGCAGGCGTCAGATGGGATGCTCGAGCTCTTGGAGGTCCAACCCGCCGGGCGCCGAGCGCAGTCGGCGGCGGACTGGATTCGCGGGGCGCGTCCAGAGCCGGGGGAACGGCTCGGGGAGTGACTCGGCGCATCACTGGCCTCGACGCATCGAACAGCTCGCTGCATCACCGGGCCAGTCGTTTCACCGGGGCCGTCGCATCACCGGGAGTGCCGGCGAGGTCCAGTTAGGCTCGGCGGACGATGCTGCGGATCGCCCCGTCTGTGCTGTCCGCCGACTTCGGTGGCCTCGCGGAGGCGGTCGGAGAGGTGAGCAACGAAGCGGACTGGCTCCATGTCGACGTCATGGACGGCCACTTCGTACCGAACCTGACGATCGGCCCTCCGGTGGTGAAGTCGCTCCGTTCGCACTCGGGGCTCTTCTTCGACTGTCACCTGATGATGACGAACCCCGGTGACTACCTCGAGGCGTTCCGCCTGGCGGGCGCCGACGGGTGCACCGTCCACGTCGAGGTGGGCACGACCGCCGAGCTCCTCGCCGAGGCGAAGGGGCTGGGGTTGCTCGCTGGGCTGGCGTTGAACCCGGAGACGCCTTTCGAAGCCATCGACCCCTATCTCGAGGCGGCCGACCTGATCCTGTGCATGACCGTGCACCCCGGCTTCGGAGGTCAGGAGTTCATCGCAGAGGTGCTCGACAAGATCGCCCGTACTCGCAAGGAGCTCGACCGTCGCGGTCTGCCCGCCGAGCTCGAGGTCGACGGCGGGATCGACGAGCAAACAGCCCCGCTCGTCGTAAGGGCAGGCGCCACCGTGCTCGTGGCGGGTTCCGCGATCTTCGCGGACCCCAAGCCCTGGGAAGCGGCGCGTCGGATCCGGGTCGCCGGCGAAAAGGCCCTGGCCGGGCGCAAGTAGACTCTTGCGTGCCATGAGACCGGCCGACCCCCCGCCCGACGCGGGCGAGCGGGGAGAGGACGTGGGAGCCGGGGACCTGCAGACTGCAGGACGCTCGGGACCGCGACCGGAGGGCGAGGGCTCCGACGGCGTGGCGGGGGGCGATCAATGGGACGCCGCGGACGCGGCCGCCATGGCCCGCGCCCTCGAGCTTGCGGCGTCGGTACGCACCCGGACGTCGCCCAACCCGTGGGTCGGGTGCGTCGTTGAGCATGACGGTGAGTGGTTCGAAGGTGCCACCGAGCCGCCGGGTGGGGCGCACGCAGAGGTCGTGGCGCTCCGGCGTGCGGGGGCCCGGGCTCGAGGCGCGACCCTCTACACGACCCTCGAGCCCTGCGCCCACCATGGACGCACCCCCCCGTGCGTGGGTGCCATCCGCCAAGCGGGGGTGGCGAGGGTCGTGGTCGGGATGACGGACCCCGATCCCCAGGTTCGAGGCAGCGGATTGGCCCAGCTTCGAGAGTCGCAGATCGCCGCCGAGGTCGGGCTTGCGGCCGACCAGGTGACGGAGCTGCTCGCTCCCTATCTGAAGCATCGCCGGACCGGTCTCCCTTGGGTGGTGCTCAAGCTGGCGTGCACGCTCGACGGGCGCATCGCCGCGCCCGACGGGTCCTCGCGCTGGCTCACCGGCACCGAAGCGCTGGCCGACGCCCACCGTCTGCGTGCGGAGTCCGACGCGGTCCTCGTCGGGTCCGGCACCGTGAGGACGGACGACCCGCAGCTCACCGTGCGCCTGGGCGAGCCGTGCGTCCGCCAGCCCCTAAGGGTGGTGCTCGGTCGGGTCCCGCCAGGGGCGAGGGTCGAGCCCGCGCTCGAGATGGACGGGGAGCCGGCGGCGGTGCTCGGGGCGCTCGGGGCGAAGGGGATCCTCCAGGTGCTGTTAGAGGGCGGAGCGCACGTGGCGCACGCCTTCCACGAGGCAGGCCTCGTGGACCGTTACGTCTTCTACTTGGTGCCGGCGCTGTTCGGCGGGGACGACGCTGTGCCGATGTTCCGCGGTCGTGGCGCGGCGACGCTGGACGGAATGTGGCGGGGGAGGCTCGTGTCGGTCACGAGGCTGGGTCGGGACCTCCGGGTGGAGCTGGAGCGAGGTGCCGATCTCGACGCAGCCGGCGCAAGTGCCGGTGCCGGTGCCGGTGCGACGGCAGAGAGCTGCTGAGATGGCTCTCGCGCCCATAGAGGAAGCGGTCGCCGCCGTCGCCCGAGGCGAGATCGTCGTCGTGGTCGACGACGAGGATCGCGAGAACGAAGGCGACCTGATCATGGCCGCACAGGCCGCCACGCCTGAGAAGATCGCCTTCTTCCTGGCTCACACCTCAGGGGTGATCTGCGTGCCGCTCACGCCCGAGCGGGCGGACCAGCTCGACTTGCCTCTCATGGTGTCCAACAACACCGAGTCCCAGCGCACCGCCTTCACGGTGAGCGTGGACTCGCGCCACGGCACCACCACGGGCATCTCCGCCGAGGACCGAGCGGCGACCATTCAGGTCCTAATAGACCCCCACACGCGTCCGGCCGACCTCAACCGTCCGGGCCACATCTTCCCGCTCCGCTACCGGCCCGGTGGGGTCCTCAAACGCGCCGGACACACCGAGGCCACGATCGACCTCGCGAAGGCGGCCGGCATGTACCCGGCGGGAGTGCTGTGCGAGCTGGTGTCCGAGGACAAGACCCGCATGGCACGACTACCCGAGATCGAGGCCTTCGCCGATGCGAACGGCCTGCCGCTCGTGTCGATCGCGGACCTCATCCGCTACCGGCGCCAGAAGGACAAGCTGGTGCGACGGATCGCAGGGCCCGTGCGGATGCCCACGCGGTACGGCGACTTCACCGGTTACGCGTACGAGTCCTTGATCGACAACGAGCAGCACCTGGCGGTGGTGAAAGGGGAAGTCGCGGGAAAGGGGCCTGTACTCGTGCGTGTGCACTCGGAGTGCCTCACCGGGGACGTGTTCGGCTCGCTCAGATGCGACTGCGGGCCGCAGCTCTCCGAGGCCGTACGCCTGATCGCCGAGGAGGGCACCGGTGTGGTCGTCTACCTGCGCGGCCACGAGGGGAGAGGAATCGGGCTCGCCCACAAGTTGCGCGCGTACCACCTCCAGGAACAGGGCCACGACACCGTCGACGCCAACCTCGAGCTGGGACTGCCCGTCGACAACAGGGAGTACGGGATCGGCGCCCAGATCCTGGTGGACCTCGGCGTGACCACCATGAGGCTCATGACGAACAACCCGATGAAGTACGGGGGACTCGAGGGGTTCGGCCTCGATATCGTCGATCGCGTGCCACTCGA
>DATKIB010000050.1:0-3514 GCA_035509915.1 Acidimicrobiales bacterium
CGTCTCTGCGAGGGTGAAGGCATCGACGTCCACGAGAGTGCCCTTGTGGGAGCGCCCGATAGGAGTTCGTGCCGCGGAAACGATGACAGCCTCTCTCACTTGTCCTCCATGCCCATCGGTCGTCGCTCCGACCGCCCATGATGCGATTGGCGCCAGGGGAACACCTGCCCACGTCTTACCACAGGCCCATTACAAATCTACCAGCCACGAATTGCCCTGAAATTTGAGCGGATCAGCCCGGAGCGCCGGGGCAGCTACCAGGTTCTGTAGGTGCGGAGGCTGAGACCGTGATCTGCGTGGCACCAGACACGTTGCCGTCGGAGGCGATGGCGGTCGCTCCTGCTTGTTGGCCGGCGAGCTGAGCATCGAAGAAATCGATGACGACGCGGACGATCACTTGCTGGTCGGTGCCCGGGTCGACGTAAGGCGGAAGATGCCCTGCTCCGAGGAGGTCGAGGTAGTACTTGGGGGAACTTGCACCATCGTAGAGCTGGGCGCTGCAAACGGGAACGTTGATCGTGTCGTCCTCTCCCTGGACGACGAGGAGCGGGACGTAATGCTCACCCGTGGTGAAATAGCTTCCCCCGAAATCTGACTCCTCGGCCCCGGACAGGATCGCAGCCGCCTTCACCCGAGGGTCTTGGCAGCACGAATCGTCGGCGACCGCCAGACTGACGTCCGCGCCGTCGGACTGGCCGACCAGTCCGATCTCGCCGGTGTTGACCAAGCCTGTGAGGGGGGATCCCTGAGCTTCGGACGTATCGAGGATCGTGGAGATCACGTAACGCAGGTCTGCCGGATGGTTGACTATGTCGCTCTCGTCGAGCGCAGCCGGCGCAGACGGGTCCGTGTGAGGATAGGTCGGAGCGGCGACGACAAAGCCGGCCGACGCCCAGTCCTCGAGCAACACCGAGTAAGTCGAAACACTCGCGTCGTATCCTTGTGAGAAGACGAGCAGTGGGTACGGGGCACGTGCGTTGTCGGGGCTTACGGTGCCGTTGCTCGAGACGGCGGGGTACCACACGGCTATGGGAAGCATCCGGTCGGCTGCTCCAGACGTGGCCCCTGGCTCGACCACGTTGAGGGCGGCAGTACCGACGGCGTAGGTGCCTTGGGTTGTCGGCGGAGGCACCTGGGTCGTGCTCGTGGAGGTCGGGGCCGGAGGGAGAGTCGGTCGGCTCGCGGTTGCCGCTCTCGTGCGCACAGCGCTGCAACCACCGGTCACGACGAGGAGCGCAAGGACGACGGCTGGATACACCCGCAGTGGCGTCACAGGAAAACGGCTGGTGTGCCGGGCCCGGGGAACGTCTTTGCCACCTACCGAAGCTACTGCTTGTGCCGGCCCGAAGAGTCGACCGGATGACCGCCCACCGAGCGCCGCATCGCGGCATGGAGCCGGTTGGGCGTCAGTACACCGAGGTATCGCTCTTCTTCGACCACCGGGACCCAACGCTGGTCGTGCTGGAGCATCTCGCCCAGGGCGGCCCGCAGTGACGTGCCTAGCGGCACCTGGACCTCGAAGGGGACCAGATGGTCCACTACCGTTCCCTCCAGGGCTGGGTCGAGGTCGATCCAGCCCAGCAGCCGATCCTCATCGTTCACCACCACCGCCCAGTGGCTGTCGCTCCCCGCGGCCATCGCACGCGCGTCGTGCATCGACATACCTGGGCTCGCGCGGGGCGGCTGCACGAGGTCATTCACCTCGACACGCATGACTGCCAGTCGGCGCACCCCCCGATCGGCCCCGACGAAGTCGGACACGAAGACAGTGGCCGGTCGGCCCAGCACTTCGGCCGGTGTGTCGTACTGCTCGAGAACCCCACCTTTGGACAGGACGGCGATGCGGTCCCCGAGCTTGGCTGCCTCCTCGATGTCGTGAGTGACGAAGACGATCGTCTTCTTCAGCTCCGACTGGAGATCCAGGAACTGCTGCTGCAGGCGCAGGCGGGTGACCGGATCCACAGCACCGAAGGGTTCGTCCATCAGGAGCACCGGCGGATCGCCACCGAGTGCCCGGGCCACCCCGACACGTTGACGCTCGCCACCGGAGAGCTCGTGGGGGAAACGCCGCCCGTAGCGCGTTGGGTCGAGACCCACCAGTTCGAGCAGCTCCAACACCCGTGCTTCGGTCCTGGTCTTCTCCCATCCGAGCAGCCGGGGAACCGTAGCGACGTTGTCGGCCACCCGCCGGTGAGGAAACAACCCACCTTCTTGGATGACGTAACCAATGCCTCGACGAAGTTCGACCGGATCCATCTTCAAGATGTCGGTGCCGTCGATCAGGATCCTTCCACCCGAAGGCTCGATCAACCGGTTGATCATCCGTAGCGTCGTCGTCTTGCCGCAGCCGGAGGGACCGACCAGGACGCACAGTTCGCCATCGCTCACCGTGAAGCTCAACTCCGTGACCGCCACGTTGTCCGCGCCGTATCGCTTGGTCACCCCGTCGAGCGTGATCACTTCCGGGAGACTACCCAGTGGGATCCGCGAGATGTCCGGGGTCAAAGTGCTCCGCCGGGTCATCCGGTAATTTCGCTTCGTGCTCGGGGCCAATCCGTTCTTTCGCTGGAGCTACGTCACGAGCCAGTGGGGACAGATCCAGTCCGACCTGATCCAGCACGTGGAGCTCACCGTCCTGGCCGTGGCCATCGGGGCGGTGATCGCCATCCCGCTGGCAGTCCTGGCATGGCGCTACCGGGTCATCCGGACGCCGGTCTTCGGCGTTGCCAGTGCCCTGTACATCATTCCCTCGCTCGCCCTCTTCGCCATCCTGGGAGGCGTCATTCCCGGTGGATACGTCCCACCACACTCGTGGCTGACTGCGGAGATCGCACTCGTGGGCTACACCTTGCTCATCCTCATCTGGAACACGGTGGCGGGTCTCAACGCCGTGCCGTCGGACGCGCGGGAGGCGGCCACCGGCCTCGGTTACTCGCCGAGCGCCGCACTCATGCGAGTCGATCTCCCCTTGGCCCTGCCGTACATCTTCGCCGGGCTTCGAGTAGCCACGGCGACGGTGATCGGGCTGGTGACGGTCACCGCCCTGATCGGACTCGGCGGCCTGGGCCAGCAGATCACCTATGGCTTCAACATCAGCTACAACACCCCGATCATCGTCGGACTGGTTCTCTCGATCGCCCTTGCGGCGACCTTCGACCTCCTGCTCGTCGGTGCCCAGCAGTTGGCCGTCCCTTGGTCCCGTACGGGGCGCGGCAGCCGGAGCAGGAGCTGAAATGACGTTTCTCGCACGGCTCTTCGACTGGTTCACCTCGTCGGCGAATTGGTCCGGGCCGAGTGGCATTCCTGAGCAGTTCGGCCGCCAGCTCGAGCTCTCCGCTGCCGTAGTGGTGACGGCGCTCGTCATCGCAGGAAGCCTCGGAGTCGTTCTCGGGCACACCGGGCGCGGCGGGCTGGTGGCCGTGAACGCTGCTAATGCGTTCCGGGCGGTACCTACGCTCGCTCTCCTCACGCTGCTCGCGATCCAGCCGTCGATCTCGCTCAAGTGGGGAGGTTT
>DATKIB010000051.1:0-28643 GCA_035509915.1 Acidimicrobiales bacterium
GGCTCGTCGCGACTCGCCAGCAGCTCGTCGGGAGCGTGGGTGGAGAGACCGACGAGCGCCAGGGGACCGAGGATCCTGCGTGCCAGCCTCGCAGTGGCGTCCTCCTGGCCGACGTGCACCCCGTCGGCGCCGGCGTCGAGCGCCAAGTCCGGCCGGTCGTTCAGCACGAACGGCACGTCGCTCTGGGCGCACACCTCTTTGACGGCTCGAGCTCGTTGGACCAGCCCGCGCGCGTCCAGGTGCTTGTCGCGAAGCTGCACGACGTCCACACCCCCCGAGATGCACGCTTCCACGAAGCGGCACAGGTCGCGCCGGTCCGGGGTGCAGAGGTAGAGAAGCCGGCCGTCCAGCGCGTTAGGGATGCGCGCCCTGCTTCTTCAGCTGCGCTTTGAACTCGCGCACTCTCGTCAGGGAGTCGGAGTCCACGATGTCAGCCGCCGAGCGGTGGCTGCCGGGCTCGGAGAACGGTGCGCTCGCCTCCTCCCAGCCAGCCGGCCTCACTCCTAGTTGCTTGCCCAGGAGGGCGACGAAGATCTTGGCCTTGTGGTCTCCGAACCCGGGCAGGTCCCGGACCCGGGCGAGCAGCTCAGAGCCGCTCGGCGCGTCTGCCCAGATCCTGTCCGCCTTTCCTGCGTAGTCCTCGGACACCACCCTGCACAGCTCGTGGACGCGCTTGGCCATCGACCCGGGGTAGCGGTGCAGCGCAGGTTTTGCCGAGAAGAGCTTCGAGAGCTGCTCGGGGTCCATGGAGGCGATCGACCGGGCGTCGAGATCGCCGCCGAGACGTCTCTTCAGCTCAGCAGGCCCGCTGAATGCCCATTCGAGTGGCACCTGCTGGTCGAGGACCATGCCGATTAGCAGCGCGAGTGGATCCTCGGAGAGGAGGCGGTCCGCTTCAGGGTCCTGTGCGAGGTGGAGCTCGGCCACGACCGCGACGGTACCGCCTGGGGAGCAGCGACTTCAGCTGGCCCAGGGTTCGGGTGCGTCGGGGTCGATCCCGTAGCGCGCGATCGCGTCGGCTACCTCGTCGGCTTTCGCCTCGCCTTCCTGGGCGAGCCCTGCGAGCACCGCCACGACCACGTGCGCTGCGTCCACCTCGAAGAAGCGCCTGAGCGACGCCCGGGTGTCCGAGCGGCCGAATCCGTCGGTGCCGAGAGAGACGTAACGCCGCCCCACCCACCTCGAGACCTGGTCCGGGACGGCGCGCAGGTAGTCGCTCACGGCCACCACCGGCCCGCGGCTCTCCTCCGAGGTGCCGCCGGCTAGCGCATCGGTCACGAACGGGGTCCGGGGAGGTTCGGCGGGGTGCAGCCGGTTCCACCGCTCGACGGCGAGCGCGTCCGCTCGCAGCTCCGAATACGAGGTGACGGACCACGCGTCGCAGCTCACTCCCCAGTCGGAGGCCAGGAGCTCGCGCGCCTCTGCGGCCGCCTGCCACATCGGCCCCGAGAACAGCAAGGTCGCCCTGCGCCCAGGGCCGTTCGATTCGCCGCCCCGCCTGCCGCCGCCGGGCTCGGCCGGCGGCGAGAACCGGTACATGCCCCGCAGGATCCCGCTGCGGACCACCTCACCCTCGGGGCCCGAGGGCATCGGGGGCATCTGGTAGTTCTCGTTGTACAAGGTGAGGTACCAGAACCGGTCCTCCGGCTCGGGCCCGAGAACCCGGTCCACCGCCTCGCGCACTATGACGGCGATCTCATAGGCGAAGGCCGGGTCGTAGATGCGAGCCGCCGGGTTCACCGATGCCAGCAGAGGGGAGTGGCCGTCGTCGTGCTGCAGCCCCTCCCCCTGCAACGTGGTGCGCCCGGCGGTGCAGCCCGCGAGGATGCCGCGCCCGCGAATGTCCCCGAGTGCCCAGGCGAGGTCCCCTGTGCGCTGGAACCCGAACATCGAATAGAAGAGGTATACCGGCAGCATCGGCCGGCCCCAGGTCGCGTACGCGGTCGACACCGCGATGAAGCTGGCCATCGCGCCGGCCTCGGTGATCCCCTCCTGGAGCACCTGGCCCTTGCGGTCCTCGGCGTAGCGGAGGATCAGGTCGGCGTCGACCGGGGTGTAGAGCTGCCCCTCGGGCGCGTAGATCTTGGACTCGGCTATGAGCGGCTCCAGTCCGAAGGTCCTCGCCTCGTCGGGGACGATCGGGGCCACGTAGCGCCCGACCTCCTGGTCCCGCACGAGGTTCCGCAGGAGGCGGGTGAAGGCCATGGTCGTAGACACCGCCTGCTTGCCAGACCCCGCGACCAGGTCGACGAACACGGCTTCGTCGGGAGGCGGTGCGGGCTTCGGCCGCACGACGCGAGTCGGCAGGGGCCCGGCCAGCACCTTGCGCCTGGCCTCCAGGTACTCGTGAGCCGGCGAGCCTGCGGGGGGCCTGTAGTAGGGAGGCACCTCGGCCTCGAGTGCCTTGTCCGGGATCTCATCCTCCAGGTACAGCCGGTCGCGAAGAACGCGAAGCTGGGCCTTGGACATCTTCTTGATCTGGTGGGTGGCGTTGCGAGCCTCGATCTCGGGGCCGAGCGTCCAACCCTTGACGGTCTTTGCGAGGATGACGCTCGGCATGCCCACCTGCTCGGTCGCGAGCTTGTAGGCGGCATAGAGCTTGCGGTAGTCGTGCCCTCCTCGCGGAAGGGCTTGGAGCTCGGCGTCCGAGAGGTGCTCGACGAGCCTGCGAAGGCGGGGATCGGGTCCGAAGAAGTGCTCGCGGATGTAGGCGCCGGATTCGGTCGCGTACTTCTGGAACTGACCGTCCGGCGTCGTGTTCATCTTGTCGAGGAGCACGCCGTCCACGTCCGCCGCGAGCAGCTCGTCCCACTTCGAGCCCCACACCACCTTGATCACGTTCCATCCCGCCCCGCGGAACATCGCCTCGGCCTCTTGGATGATCTTGCCGTTCCCCCGCACGGGCCCGTCGAGGCGCTGGAGGTTGCAGTTCACCACGAAGATCAGATTGTCGAGGTGCTCGCGGCCTGCCACTCCGAGCGCCCCGATGGACTCGACCTCGTCGAGCTCTCCGTCACCGAGGAACGCCCAGACGCGGCTCGCGGACGTGTCGACGAGCTCGCGTTGGAGCAGGTAGCGGTTCACGTGAGCCTGGTAGATGGCGCACAGGGGGCCGAGCCCCATCGACACCGTCGGGTACTCCCAGAAGTCGGGCAGAAGGCGTGGGTGGGGGTAGCTCGGGAGCCCCTTGCCCCCGACCTCCTGGCGGAAGTTGTCGAGCTGCTCGTCGGTGAGCCGGCCTTCCACGTATGCACGCGCGTAGATGCCCGGCGATGCGTGTCCTTGGAAGTAGACGAGGTCTCCGAATCCTCCATCCGACTTGCCGCGGAAGAAGTGGTTGAAGCCCACCTCGTAGAGGGCGGCCGAGCTGGCGTAGGTAGCGAGGTGCCCGCCTATGCCCTCGCTGCGGAGGTTGGCGCGGCTCACCATCACGGCGGCGTTCCAGCGGATGTAGGCGCGGATGCGACGCTCGGTGTACTCGTCGCCGGGGAACCAGGGCTCCTGGTCCCTCGGGATGGTGTTGACGTACGGCGTGGAGACCGTGGAGGGGAATTCGACCTGCTTGGCGCGCGCACGCTCGAGCAGCTTCATGAGCAGGAAGCGTGCCCGGGTCCTTCCGCGGGCGTCGACCACGGAGTCGAAGGAGTCGAGCCATTCCGATGTCTCCTCCGGGTCGATGTCCGGAAGCTGATGAGACATCCCGTCGAAGAGCATGTCTCCATGCTAAGGGCGCGCCGTCCCGGGGTGACGCAGCGGGCATGCTGTGCTCGTGGCGCCGCACAGACCGCTCCCGCGGCTAGGAGAGACCATCGTGTACACCGACGGCTCCTGCCTCGGAAACCCCGGACCGGGCGGGTGGGCGTGGGCGGTGCCCGAAGGGCCCTTCGCCTCGGGAGCGGAGCCGGTCACTACCAACCAGCGCATGGAGATAACGGCGGCGCTGCGGGCGCTCGAAGGGGTCGTCGGGCCTGTGCTGGTCATGAGCGACTCGACCTACGTGGTCAACTGCTTCAGGGACCGCTGGTGGGAGGGCTGGGAAAGGCGCGGCTGGCGAAACTCCGCCGGCAAGCCGGTGGCCAACCGGGACCTGTGGGAGCCCCTGCTCGAGGCGGCTCTGGACGCCTCCAGGCCTGTGCGCTTCTTCTGGGTAAAGGGACACTCGGGCGACCCGATGAACGATCGCGTGGACCTGCTGGCCGTGCAGGCGGCGACCACCCAGCGCGCAAGCGCGGGAGCGACGTTCGAATCTTGAGTGCTTTGGCGGGCAAACTCATGCCCCCATAACATGCGCGCGATGGACTTGAGCGGCACCTCTGCACTCATCACGGGCGGCGCTTCCGGCCTCGGGGCCGGCACCGCAAAGAAGCTCACATCCCACGGCGTCCGATGCACGATCTTCGACCGCAACGAGGAGGGGGCGAAGGCCCTGGCGGACGAGATCGGCGCCAACTACGTCGGGGGCGACGTGACGGTCCCCGACGACTGTCAGCGAGCGGTCGACCAGGCGGCCGATTCAGGCCCGCTGCGGGTGACGGTCAACTGCGCCGGCACGGGCTGGGTGGGGCGAGTCATAAACCGTGACAACTCTCCGCACGACCTCGGTGCCTTCAAGTTCATCTTGGACCTGAACGTCGTCGGCACCTTCAACGTCATGACCCGAGCCGCCTCGGCGATGGCGGTCACCGAGCCGGGTGACGACGGAGAACGCGGTGTGATCGTGAACACCGCATCGGTGGCGGCGTTCGACGGCCAGATAGGCCAGCTGGCCTACTCGGCGTCCAAGGGTGCGGTGGTGGGGATGACGCTCCCAGCGGCGCGTGACCTTTCGGCGGTCGGGATCCGAGTCGTGACGATCGCACCCGGGTTGTTCGACACCCCGTTGCTCGGGATGCTCCCCGAGCCCCAACGCGAGGCTCTGGGCCAGTCCGTGTTGTTCCCGAAGAGGCTGGGCAACCCCGACCAGTACGGCGAGCTCGTGGTCCACATCGCCCAGAACAGCTACCTGAACGGCGAGGTCGTGCGTCTCGACGGCGGGATCCGCATGCCTCCCAAGTAGCTCGAGCGCCGACCCGCTACAGGACCCCGTCCGTCCCCGAACCTCTTTAACCTCTCACCGGTGGCCGACGAGACCCGGAGTTGGACCGTCGAGGAAGCCCGGCAGTACCTGCCGCGCTTGAGGGTCCTGCTAGCCGTCTTGCGCAAGGCCACCGACCTGGCGACACGCGCCCGGGGGAACGGGCACTCCACGATGGACCCCGGTGATCCCCCTCGAGCCGGTCCGGCGCCGGGGGATCATGAAGAGTTGCATCGACAAGAGCAGCTGTCGCCCGACATGTCCCCGCGCCAGGCGCTCGACGAGATATCGCAAGAAGGGATCATCCTGCGCGACCCGTCTCGCGGCCTCGTCGACTTCCCGTCGCGCCGGGCCAGCGGGCGCATCGTGCTGCTGTGCTGGCAGTCCGGAGAGGACGACTTGTCGTGGTGGCACCTGCCCGAAGAGGGTTTCTCCGGCCGGCGCCCGCTGCCATTGCCTGACGATATTTGAGCCCAGTTATCCTGGGCATCGGGTCGAGTCCGCGAGACGCCCGAGCTGACGGAGGTGATGGCGACGCCCGACGGCACCGAGTTCGACGTTGTCGTGATCGGCGGAGGGCCCGGGGGGTACGCCACGGCTCTCTACGGCGCGTCCGCGGGGCTGGGTGTGGCTGTAGTCGAGATGGAGAAGGTCGGGGGCACGTGCCTGCACCGAGGATGCGTGCCTGCGAAGGAATTCCTCGAGACAGCCAGCGTGGTGAGGACCGTCTCCGGCGCCAAGGAGTACGGCGTGCAGGCGGGACAACCCGTGATCGACTTCGCGGTGAGCCAGGGACGCAAGCAGAAGGTGGTCGACCAGCTCTACCGGGGCTTGTCGGGCCTGATGAAGGGGCGGGGGATCACGACCTTCATCGGCGGGGGGACGTACATGGGCGCGGGCCGCGTTCGAGTCGCCGGCGCCGACGGCACCGAGGAGATCACCGGCAGGCACGTCGTGCTCGCCTCGGGCTCGGTCCCTCGAACGATCCCCGGCTTCGAGGTCGACGGGAGCCTCGTGCACACCTCGGACGAGGTTCTGGACCTGGAGTCCCTGCCGGGATCGGTCGCAGTCATCGGTGGAGGCGCGATCGGCTGCGAGTTCGCGTCCATGTTCGGCGACCTCGGATGCCAGGTCACGGTGCTCGAGTTGCTCCCGACGCTCCTCCCGGGGTGCGACCGCGACGTCGTGAGCGTGCTGTCGCGTTCGTTCCGAAAGCGTGGCATCGCCGTGCACACCGGCGTCTCGGTCCACGGGCACGAGCCCAACGGATCGGGGACCAACGTCTCGTTCGGGGACGGCGAGTCGGTCTCGGTCGACGCCGTGGTGGTGTCGGTCGGACGCCGCCCGCTCACCGAGGGCCTCCTCGCCGACGGCACGGGAGTGGTGGTCACCGAGAGGGGATTCGTGGAGGTCGACGGGCTCATGCGCACCTCTGCCAGCGACGTGTGGGCCGTCGGCGACGTGGTCGACACCCCGCAGCTCGCCCACGTCGGTTTCGCCGAGGGCATGCTGGCCGTGAAGGACATCCTCGGGGAGCCGGCCGTGCCCGTGGACTACTCGAGGGTGCCGTGGTGCATCTACTGCCACCCGGAAGTCGCGTTCGCCGGTCTCACCGAGTCGGCTGCCCGTGAGGCTGGGTTCGACGTGGTGGTGAAGCAAGATCCCTTCGGCGGCAACAGCCGTGCCCGGATCCTCGGGGACACCGACGGGTTGGTGAAGGTGGTCGCCGAGCGTCGGAGCGACGGGAGTGCGGGACGCATCCTCGGCGTGCACATGGTCGGCCCATGGGTGACCGAGCAGCTCGGCCAGGGGTATCTCGCTGTCAACTGGGAGGCGACTCCCGAGGAGGTTGCGCAATTCGTCCAGCCTCACCCGAGTCTCTCTGAGGCCTTCGGCGAGACCGTTCTCGCCCTCACCGGCAGGGGGTTGCACGTTGGCTGATGTCGTCATGCCCCAGCTCGGCGAGACCGTCACCGAGGGCACGGTGACCAAGTGGTTCAAGGCTGTCGGAGACGAGGTGGCTCGCGACGAGCCGCTCTTCGAGGTCTCGACCGACAAGGTCGACTCCGAGGTCCCCTCGCCGGCCGCCGGCGTGCTCTCGGAGATCCGTGTCCCGGAGGGCGAGACCGTCGACGTGGGGACGGTTCTGGCGGTCGTGGGCGACCAGGCCGCCGCCTCGGCCGATGCAGCAGCACCCACCACCCCTGCGTCGGCGGATGCCGGCACGTCCCCTGCGCCCCCTGCGGTCGACGTGGCACCCGCCGCCCCGGCCCCCCCGCCGGCACCAAGCACTCCCCAGCCGGTGGGAGCCGCCGACGGGGACAGTGCGCCGCCCGTTGCCGCTCCCCCGACCCCCGCTTCCCGTCCCGTGGGTGGCGACGGCGCCTCCGAGGGCGCCAGGCGGGCTGGCGACATGGTCCTGTCCCCGGTGGTGCGACGCCTGCTCGACGAGCACGGGCTCGCCCCAGCCGAGGTCCCCGGCACGGGGCTCGGAGGAAGGGTCACCCGCTCCGACGTGCTGAGGGTGATCGACGCCACCCGCCAGTCGGGCCAGGAGCCGCCCGCTGCTCGCGCCGCGACTGCTGCCGCGGCCGCCGCGCCCGTGCGCGCCGCCCCCGCTCAGACAGCGCCGGAGCCGGCGGTGCCCGTGGCGCGCGCAGGGACCGACGAGATCGTCCCCTTCACGAACATCCGCCGTCGCACCGCCGAGCACATGGTCCGCTCGAAGGCCACCTCCGCCCACACGCTGGTGGTCCTCGAGGCCGACTACGAGCAGGTCGAGCGTGTGCGCCGCTCGCACGGACAGCGCTTCAAGGGAGAGGAAGGCTTCTCCTTGACGTATCTCCCGTTCGTCGCTCGATCGGTCGTGGAGGCCCTGGGGGAGTGGCCCAACCTCAACTCCTCGGTCGGCGACGACGCGCTGATCGTGCACCACCAGGTCAACCTGGGGATAGCGGTCGACCTCGACCACCAGGGGCTCATCGTCCCGGTCGTGCACCGTGCCGAGGAGCTCACCCTGCGCGGAATGGCCCGCAAGATCCGCGACCTCGCCGACCGCGCTCGCACCAAAAAGCTGAGCGCCGACGACATATCCGGAGGCACTTTCTCCATCACCAACCCCGGGCCGTTCGGCTCCTTCCTCACCGCGCCCGTCATCAACCAGCCCCAGGTGGCGATCCTCTCCACCGACGGGGTCAAGCGCCGCCCCGTCGTGGTCGCCCAGGACGACGGCACCGAAGCCATCGCGATCCACTCGATCGGCCTGCTCTGCCTCTCCTGGGACCACCGCGCGGTCGACGGCGCCTATGCGGCTTCCTTCGTGGCGCGAGTCGCCGAGCTGCTCGCCAACCACGACTGGAGCGCCGAGCTCTGAGCATCCCCGCACTGGGTGAGGCGGGAGCCTGAGTGCTCCGGGCAAGGTGGCTCGGCCGGGTCCCCTACGAGGAAGCCCACGTGCTCCAGCATGCGCTGCACGCGCGCAGCACCGAGGAGCACCTGCTGATGCTCGAGCACCCCCACGTCTTCACGCTGGGTGTCCACGGCGACCCGTCGCACGTGCTGGTGGACCCTGCCGCCTTCGGCGCGCGGATGGTGCGCACGGACCGCGGAGGAGACGTGACCTACCACGGGCCCGGCCAGCTCGTCGCGTACCCGATCCTGGACGTGCCGATGGGGCCCGGCGCGGTGCCGGGCCACGTCCACGCGGTCGAGCAGGTCGTGATCGAGGCCCTCGCCGAGCTCGGGGTCCGCGCGAGCCGCCTGCCGGGGTACCCGGGGGTATGGGTGGACGCCGAGGGTCCATCGCCGAGAAAGATCTGTGCGGTCGGGGTCCGAGTCAGCCGCCGGCGCTCGATGCACGGCCTCGCGCTGAACGTGGACCCCGACCTCGAGTGGTTCGACCGGATCGTGCCCTGCGGCATATCCGACAAAGCGGTCACCTCGATGGCTGAGCAAGGCGTGCGCGTCCCGCTCCTCGAGGTAGCGGACGTGCTGGCGAGACACGCCAGGGCACGTTGGGACCGCGGCACCGGTTACGAGCGTCAGGACGTCGTCTCGTTCGAAGCGGTTCGCGCGACGCTGCGAGCGGCGAGACCGAGCGACGCTGCGCCCGTCGCCGGTGCGGCGCCGCCGACCGGGGAGCGGCTGCGCTCCCGGCTGCGGCAAGCGGGAGTGGAGCCCGAAGAAGGCCTGGCATTGTCCGAGCGCAAGCCTCCCTGGCTGCGGGTGAAGGCACACATGGGAGGCGACTTCCTGGGCCTGCGGCGCACCGTGAAGGACCTCGGCCTGGTGACGGTCTGCGAGGAGGCGGGCTGCCCGAACATCTTCGAGTGCTGGGCTCACGGGACGGCCACGTTCATGATCAACGGCGAGCGCTGCACACGCGCCTGCGGGTTCTGTCTCGTGGACACCAGCCACCCGCTGGCGGTCGATCCCGAAGAGCCGGCCAGGGTGGCCGATGCGGTCCGGCGCCTGCGGCTCGAGCACGCGGTGGTGACAGCAGTCGCCCGTGACGACCTGCCCGACGGGGGGGCGAGTGCATTCGCCGCCACCATCGCCGCCCTGCGGGCGCGCTGCCCCGGCACGTCCGTGGAGGTGCTCGTGCCGGACTTCAAGGGGGACCCGTCCGCGATCCGGACCGTCATCGAGGCCGGACCCCACGTCTTCAACCACAACCTGGAGACAGTGGCGCGCCTCCAACGCGCGGTGAGGCCGTCGGCCGGCTACGCGCGGAGCCTCGCCGTGCTAGCGCGCGCCAAGGACGAGGGCCTCGTCACCAAGTCGGGGTTGATCCTCGGAATGGGGGAGCGAGAGGACGAGGTCGTAGGCGCTCTCGCCGACCTGCGTGCGGTCGGGGTCGACATCGTCACCCTCGGCCAATACCTGCGGCCGAGCGCGGCGCATCTGCCCGTGGCCAGGTGGTGGACGCCCGAGGAGTTCGCCCGGCTAGGCGCGGTGGGCGACGAGATGGGCTTCGCGCACGTTCAGTCCTCGCCTCTCACCCGGTCGAGCTACCACGCTCGCGACGCCTCGGTGGCCGCGTCCGCCGTCGCGTCGCGAAGCGTTGGGCTACGGCGAACCGAGGTTCCCGCTTAAGCCACGAAGTACTTGGCCTTCGGGTGGTGGCAGACGATGGCGTCGGTGGTCTGCTCTGGATGAAGCTGGAAACCCTCGCTGACGGTCACTCCGATCCTGCCGCCGTCGAGGAGCGACACCACCTTCTCGTTGTCCTCCAGGTTGGGGCAGGCGGGATATCCCCACGAGTACCGGCCCCCCCTGTACTTCTGGCGGAACAGACCTGCCAGCGTCGGGCCGTCCTCGTCTTCGAAGCCCCACTCCTCCCGTATGCGCCTGTGCCAGAGCTCGGCTAGCCCCTCGGCCATCTCCACCCCGAGGCCGTGGAGGTGGAGGTACTCGGTGTAGTGATTACCCGCGAAGAGCCGAGCGGCCTCCTCGGAAACCTTCGGACCCATGGTGACGAGGTGGAAGGCCGCGTAGTCGCACTCGCCCGAGTCGGCCGGACGGAAGAAGTCGGCTATGCACAGCCACGGCTCGGCGGGCTGTCGGGGAAAAGAAAACCTGGTGAGCTCCGAAGAGCGAGAATCGTCCTGCCACAGCACCAAGTCGTCGCCTTCGGAGTTCGCGGCGAAGTAGCCCCACACAACCTGGGGCACGAGCAGGTCCTTGGCCTTGGCCTTGTCGAGCTCGTCGCGAAGAACCGCGCTGACGCGCTCTTTGAAGTCGGCGTCGGTCTCCGAGATCGTCTTGTCCGGCCGGTACCCCCACTGGTTGCGGAACAGCGCCGTCAGGTTCAGGTAGGAGACGATGTCGTCGAGCGGAATCCCCTTGGCGACGCGCGATCCCAGGAAAGGCGGGACGAAGAGCGGGTTGTCGGTCTCTACGTCGGGCGAGCGTGCCGGCCGAGATCCCTGCGCGCGGGCCTCTTCGGCCAGCTGGCTCCTCCGGGGCGGCAGCTTTCGCCCGCCGATCTCGCGTCCGAAGTCGAGGTCCTCGAGGCCGGTCGACTTGAGCTCGACCAGTCGGTCCATCGTCCGCAGACCCTCGAACGCGTCCTTGCCGTAGAAGAGACGACCCTCGTAGACCTGGCGCAGGTCACGCTCCACGTAAGTGCGCGTGAGTGCCGCTCCGCCGAGCAGCACCGGCACGTGGGAGAGGTCGCGCTGGTTCAGCTCCTCGAGGTTCTCACGCATGATCAACGTCGACTTCACGAGGAGGCCGCTCATGCCTATGGCATCGGCTGCATGGTCGGAGGCAGCCTGGATCATCTCGCCGATCCCAACCTTGATCCCGAGGTTGACGACCTCGTATCCGTTGTTGGTCAGGATGATGTCGACCAGGTTCTTCCCGATGTCGTGCACGTCGCCCTTGACCGTGGCGAGCACGATCGTGCCCTTGCCGCCTTGGTCGCTCTTCTCCATCTTCGGCTCGAGGTAGGACACCGCCATCTTCATCGTCTCCGCCGACTGCAACACGAACGGGAGCTGCATCTCTCCCGAGGCGAACAGCTCGCCCACCGTCTTCATGCCGGCTAGGAGGATGTCGTTGACGATCGCGAGCGGACCGTGACCGGACGAGAGGGCCTCGTCGAGGTCTGCTTGCAGTCCGTCGCGGTCGCCGTCGACGATGCGCTGCTCGAGGCGGCGTTCGACGGTCCAACCGCTGCGGTCCTCACGCTCGATGGCCCCGGCCGCCACTCCCTCGAACATCCCGAGCAGCTCCGACAACGGGTCGTACCCTTCGCGTCTGCGGTCGTAGACGAGGTCGAGGCACACCTCGCGCGCCCGTTCGTCGATCTTCGACAGGGGGACGATCCTCGCCGCGTGGACGATGGCCGCGTCCAGCCCGGCCTCCACGCACTCGTGGAGGAAGATCGAGTTGAGCACGTGACGGGCAGCGGGGTTGAGCCCGAACGAGACGTTGGAGAGCCCGACGATCGTGAAGACCCCCGGTAGCTCGGCCTTGATACGCCTGATCCCCTCGATCGTCTCGATGCCGTCGCGGCGGCCCTCCTCCATCCCGGTGGAGAGGGGGAGCACGAGCGGGTCGAAGAGCAGGTCGGAGGGCTCGAGGCCGTAGCGTTCGATGGCGATCTCGGTGATGGCGCGCGCTGCGCGCACCTTCCACTCTGCGGTGCGGGCCTGGCCTTCGGTGTCGATGCAGGTGCAGACCACAGCGGCCCCGTACTCGCGCGCCAAGGTGAGGAACCGGTCCAGGCGTGTGCCAGGTCCGTCGCCCTCCTCCAGGTTCACGGAGTTGAGGACGGCACGTCCCCCCAGCCGCTCGAGCGCGGCCTCGGCGACGGGGGCCTCGGTGGAGTCGACCATGAGCGGCACGCTCGCTTGGGTCGCGAGCCGGCTCGCGACCTCGGTCATGTCGGCCACTCCGTCCGCGCCGGTGTAGTCGACGCAGACGTCGAGCAGATGCGCACCTTCTTTCACCTGGTCGCGCGCCATGAGCACTGTGGTGTCCCAGTCGCCGTCGAGCATCGCCTCGCGGAATTTCTTCGATCCGTTGGCGTTGGTCCGTTCCCCGACCACCAGGAACGACGTCTCCTGGTGGAAGGGGACCGAGCTGTAGATAGAAGCGGCGCCCGGCTCGGTCTCCGGCGTGCGCGAGCGGGGCACCAGGTCTCGGCAACGCTCGACGACGGCGCTCATGTGCTCGGGCGTGGTGCCGCAGCAGCCACCGATGACAGTCACCCCGAGCTCGGTCACGAAGCGCTCCAAGTGGTCGGCCAGCTGCACCGGGGTCAGGTCGTAGTGCATGGCGCCGTCGACGACGCTCGGGAGTCCTGCGTTGGGCTGGGTCGAGATCGGAAGGCGCGAGTGCTGCGACAGGAAGCGCACCGCCTCGCCCATCTCGGCGGGCCCGGTCGCGCAGTTGAGGCCGATGACGTCGGGCCTCATCGCCTCGAGGGCGACGAGAGCGGCGGAGATCTCGGTGCCCGGGAGCATCCGCCCCGTCAGCTCGATCGTCACCTGGACCTGGAGGGGCACCCGCCGGCCGGTGCCCACCATCGCACGCTTGCAGGCATTGAGCGCAGCCTTGGCCTGGAGCAGGTCGAAGACCGTCTCGATCACGAGCAGGTCGACGCCGCCGCCGAGCAGCGCCGCCGCCTGCTCCTCGTACGCATCGCGAAGCTCGCGGTAGGAGATCTGCCCGAGGGTCGGAAAGCGCGTGCCGGGTCCCAAGTTGCCCGCTACCCACCTGCGGCGCCCGTCGCCAGAGACCGCGTCCACCGCCTCCCTGGCCAGTCGCGCCGCGGCGAGGTTTATCTCGGTCACCCTGTCGGCGAGGTCGTACTCCGCGAGCACTGTCCTGAAAGCTCCGAAGGCGTCGGTCTCGACCACGTCGACCCCGGCGGAGAGGAACGAGGAGTGGATCCCGGCCACGACGTCGGGACGGGACAGGACGAGGACCTCGTTGCAGCCCTCGAGCTCGGGGCCACCGAAGTCGTCGGGGCCCAGCCCGGCGAGCTGCAGGTTGGTCCCCATCGCGCCGTCGAAGACGACGACCCGGCTGCTGGCCGCGTCCAGGTATGCGGCGCCCCGCTCGTCGAGCTCGAGGGCGTCGTGCGCCAGCACCGCAGAGAGCTCGTTGGCGTGGTCGGACACGGCCCGTCCATTCTACGGCCTCGAAGTCCAGGCCCCGGGCCCTGCGGCCCCGGTTGTGCCCACCCGGATCGCCTCTAACATGCGCCTCGGTGGTGCGGATCTACACGCGAAAGGGCGACGACGGCACCACGGGTCTGCTCTACGGCGGGCGGGTTCGAAAGGACTCGCCGTCGATCGAGGCCAACGGGGCGGTGGACGAAGCTCAGGCCGCGCTCGGCCTCGCCCGTGCCGAGACCGAGCCTTCCTCGGAGATCGCCGAGATCCTCGTGGAGCTCGAGCGCGACCTCTGGGTCCTCATGGCAGAGGTCGCGACGGCACCGGACAAACGGGACAAGCTGGCCGCCGGCCGGACACTCGTCACCCAGGAGATGGTCGACGCACTCGAGTCGCGTATCGACGAGCTGAGTGGACGGTTCGAGATGCCGACCGAGTTCGTCGTGCCGGGCCAGAACCGGATCTCTGCTTGCCTGGACCTCGCCCGCACCGCGGTCCGGAGAGCGGAGCGTCTCCTTGTCGGAGGGCCTCACGTGGAGGGCTCGCTCGCCGGGCCGTACCTGAACCGGCTCTCGGACCTGATCTGGACGATGGCGCGCTGGCAAGAGGGAGAGCACCTGACTGCTCGGACCGGCGGGCGGGCGCGCTGAGCAAGCCTGCGGCGCGCCCGGAGTCTCCGGTGATCGCGGGCGCCCGCGGCGCAAGGAGGCTCGGATGACGCCGATCACCGATCTGTTCGGTCCGCGCCTCGAGGTGACGGCGGTGCCCCTGGATGCCGATGGTGGCGGGCTCGACCCTCAGGTGAGCCCAGAGTCCGAGGCGAGCGGTGAGCTGTGGGCGCTGGGAGTGCCGGTGCTCGAGTCGGAATCGGGCCCGGTGCTCGTCGAGGGGCTCTCCGAGATCGCCGGCTCCATCCGCCCGGTCGCGCCCGATCGCTCGGTCTGCGAACGACACGGCTTCTCGGCCAAACCGGGGCAAGTGCTCGCGTTGTTCGGCAATCCGGGCGCGCGCGGGGCGGTCACCGTCTACCTCGGTTGCGGAAAGAGCTCCGAGCTCGGCGCTGACGCGCTGCGCCGCGCTGCCGCCGGCCTCGTGAGATCGGCGGGACGCTCGGGTGCCGCCGCCTTTCTGCTCAGCAGCTGGCTCGCCGAACAGGCGGCCCGTGACGACGAGGAAGGCGCGCCCGCGGATCGCGAAGCGGCTTCGGGAACGACGCTGGAGGGATCCGCTGGGCCTCCGGAGAACGCCCGGCAGGGCTCAGTATCCGCGCAGCGGCGCGCGGCGCAGGCGGTCACCGAGGGGGCGGTGCTCGCGGCGTACCGCTTCTTGTCGCACAAGAGCGAGCACGAGCACGCCACCGTGGACCGACTCGTCGTGCTCGGGGTCGGCCTCGACCCTCGCGCGCTCGGGCAAGGCGTGGAGCGGGGCACTCTCGTCGCGGCTGCGGTCTGTGCTGCTCGCGACCTCGTCAACGAGCCTCCCAGCTCGATGACGCCGAGCCGAATGGCCGAGGCCGCGCGTCAGCTCCTCGGAGGCCGCGTGGGCCTGAGCCTCGACGTCTGGGACGAGGACAGGATCGCTGCCGAGCGCCTGGGTGGGCTGCTGGGCGTGGCCCGTGGCTCGGCCGAGGCGCCGCGCTTGTTGCGCGCCGTGTACGAGCCGGCCGCCCCACTCAAGGTCGACGGACACGTACCCCACGTAGTGCTCGTGGGGAAGGGGATCACCTTCGATTCCGGAGGCCTCTCGCTCAAGAGCGCCGAAGGCATGATGACCATGAAGACGGACATGTCGGGCGCGGCCGCCGTGCTGGCGGCGATCTCGGCCTGCGGCGAGCTCGGGGTACGGGTGAAGGTCACCGCCCTTGCTCCCGTCACAGAGAACATGCCCGGGGGAAGAGCGACCAAGCCCGGAGACGTGCTCGTCGCGCGCGACAGGCAGACCATAGAGGTGCTCAACACCGACGCCGAGGGGCGTCTCGCACTCGCAGACGGGCTCAGCCTCGCCGTCGAGCTCGGGCCCGACGCGATCGTCGATCTCGCCACGCTCACCGGTGCGTCGGTGGCCGCCCTCGGGGGCTCCATCGCGGCGATGTTCGGCAACGACGACGACTTGGTCCAGCGTGTCAGCAGGGCGGCGGCGCGCTCGGGCGAGGCCGTTTGGCGCCTGCCTCTGGCTCAGGAGTACCGAAGCCACATCGAGTCGGACGTGGCCGACATGAAGAACACCGGCAAGACGGGGCAAGCCGGAGCCATATCGGCCGCACTCCTGCTCGAGCGGTTCGTCGGGGGGGTCCCTTGGGTGCACCTCGACATGGCGGGACCCGCACGAAGCGACCAGGACGAGGGGATCCTCGCCAAAGGCGGCACGGGCTTCGGGGTGAGGACCCTGCTCGAGCTGCTCGAGGGGTATTCGGGCTGACGCCTCTAGAGCGCTACGGCCGGGCCGGCGCGGTTGGAGGCCGCCGGAGCGCCGGGCCTCGATCGGCCCTGCCTGCAAACCGGGACTCGCGTTCGGAGAGGTCCATCCACCTGGCGTCGGCGAGGCGGGCCAGCGCCGCCATCCGGTCTCGCTCGCGTGTCCCGAACCGCCATCCAGGGCGCCCGGCCACGAGTACCAGGTCCCAAGCAGCCAGCTCCACCCATTCGACGTCGGGGTCCGCCGGCGGTGGGGAGTCGCTCCTGCGCTGGCTCTCCACCAGCTCGGCCACCCACTGCGCGTCCGGCGCGGGTCCCTCCGAGGCGACGAGGAGCCGCTCGGAGACGTCCACCACCACCGTCCACTGCGCATCCAGCTCCTGGCGAGCTCGCGAGGTGAGCGATGCGACCACGTCGTGCGGGGTGCGCTCCGCGACGATGAGGGCGGCTGTGTCGTAGGCGTCGAGCCGCCGGTCGCGTAGGCCGCCTGCGATCGGGTGGGCCTCTTCGACCTCCACCCCGTCGACCTCGAGCACCTCGCTCAGCAGCAACGGGAGGTGCTCGTCGTCCGCGACCTCCACGACGAACTCGTCCACTGCGCGCTCCCCGTGGCGCTCTACGATCTCCACCGCGACCACGTCGCCCCGCACGGAGCCGATCCTGCTCGCGACCGCGCCGAGCGCACCGGGCCGGTCGGGCAACGCGACCCGTAGCACGAAGGTGGGCACGGTCACAGGTTACGGCCGAGCCGTGAACGCTGCGTTAACGATGGGCTTCCTCGGCGTTACGGGCGCTGCCGCCGCGGCGCGAACGGCGAGGGCCCACTCGGCGGCCTCGTGCGCCAACGCCGGGTGGACGTGCCATCGGTGGAGCTGTACCTCGGTCGCCTCCTGGTCGTTGCCGATCTCCATTAGCGAGAGCGCCAGCCGCCGGGATCGGCTGCGCATCTGCGATGGTGCGGCCCGGTCTCGCTGCTCGTCGCACCAGGAGGCGTGCAGCTCCTGCAGGGACAGAGGCAGACGGACTAAGTACCGGCGGGGCAAGGGCGGCAGCCTCCGCCGGACGGCAAGCTCCGCTTCGCCGCAGCGGCGAGCGAGCCCGAACCTCTCGCACCTCGTGACAGCGCGTTCGAAAGGCGAGTTGCGCCCGGCGACACCTCCGACCCCGAGTGCACGGGCGAGGTCGTCGAGGTCGATCTCGTAGCCGGAGGGCGCCGAATCGAAGCCTGAGACCAGCCGCCTCACGAGCCATGTGCTCGTCGGCCCGAGCAGGGCGAGCCAGAAAGTCTCCACGTACCACGAGCGCGGATCGTGACCCTGGATGTCGATCGAGGTGTCTGGCCATGCGACGACGCGCGCAGAGCGGCGTGAGGGCGAGCGGGCGGGTTCGGGGACGGCGCGAAGGAGGGTGGGCATAGGGACACGTTCGCGCTCCTGCCTTTCCCGGGACCTCACCGGCAACCTCGCCGGCGACCTCACAGACGGCGCGCTCGCCTTGACCTCCTTACCAGCGGGACCGGTGGAAGAGCTCCTCCGATTCCCGGCGCCGGCGCGAAAGAGATGCCGAGGGCGGGTCTTCTCCTCCGGCGTCTCCAAGGAGCACCGCGCCGAGGTACCGGCGCTCTGGCGGGACACCGAGGACGCGGCATAGCTCCGTTTCACCGCGGAAGTTCCCGAGGAAGCCGGCCGCCAGCCCGGCGTCGGTGGCCGCCAACAGCATCAGCATCACCGCGAACCCCGAGTCGACGAACCAGAACGGCACCGTCCACGCCTCGGTACCGCCCGTGGCGTCCGCTCCGGGAGGCCCGAGGCCCGCGCCCGTCTTGTCCGGTTCGGCATAGCGTTCGAGGTAGGCGCCCGGGTGGGCGAACACGCAAACGACCACCGGTGCGCGCGACAACCCGGGCCAACGTCGCGAGCGTTCCCGCCAGTCGGCTGTGGTCGTCGCCTCCCAGAAGGGTGCGGTCTGGTCGGGTCCCTCCAGGACCACGGCGTCCCAACCGTCGGTGTTGCCGGCCGAGGGCGCGTGACGCGCAGCCGCTAGGACGGACTCGAGCGCGTGCTTCGGTGGGGGGCGACCCGAGAAGCTCCTCACCATCCTCCGCCGGCTGACGGCCTCGGAGAGCTCCACGGCGGCCGAAGCTATCCCCGCGGGCGAGCTGACCACGGACGGGGAATGCCGACCCAACTGGTAGGGTTTTTACCTGCAGGGCGGCGTCCAGCCGCCTCGGGCGGCGCCGGCTGCGTTCGGTACCGCCGAAGGAATCCGGCCGAGCGTCGCAGGCGGCCGGTAGCGAGGTCCTCGGGACCTAGGAGGTCTGACATGGCCACCGCGCGAGAACTGCTGAGCCAGGCGAAGAGCTCGGTGCGCGAGGTGCAGGGCGAGGACGTGGAGCCCCGCCTGGGGGAGGTCGTGCTGCTCGACGTGCGAGAGGCCGACGAGTACGAGCAGGGTGCCTTGCCCGGCGCCATCCACGTCCCGCGCGGGTACCTCGAGTTCCAAGTCGAGGGCCGGATCCCCGACAAGAGCGCCCCGGTCGTCGTCTACTGCGCGGCTGGGTCGCGCTCTGCCTTCGCGGCGAAGACCTTGGCCGACCTCGGCTACGAGGACGTCGTGTCCCTCGCGGGCGGCTTCAACCGATGGAAGGACGAGGGGCGGACCTGGCGGACGCCCCAGTCGCTCACCCCCGACCAGCGCAACCGCTACCAGCGCCACTTGCTCGTGTCGGAAGTGGGCGTAGAAGGGCAGCTGAAGCTTCTCGGGTCGAAGGTGCTCCTGCTCGGCGCCGGGGGTCTCGGGTCGCCTGCCGCTCTCTACCTCGCTGCAGCCGGGGTCGGCACGATAGGGATCATCGACATGGACGTCGTCGACGCCTCCAACCTCCAGCGCCAAGTGCTGCACTCGATGGACCGCCTCGGCGAGCGCAAGGTCGACTCTGCCAAGAAGACCATCGTGGCCCTGAACCCCGACGTGAACGTGGTCACCTACGACACGCGGCTGGGGGCCGACAACATCTTGGAGATCTTCGACGGGCCGTCAGGCGAAGGTTGGGACGTGATCGTCGACGGCACCGACAACTTCCCGACGCGCTACCTCGTGAACGACGCTTCGTTGCTCAAGCGCATCCCCGTGGTGCACGGCTCCATCTTCCGCTTCGAGGGGCAGGTGACGGTGTTCGACCCGTACCAGGGTCCCTGCTACCGGTGCCTGATCCCCGAGCCGCCCCCCGCCGAGCTGGCCCCGTCGTGCGCGGAGGCCGGGGTGCTCGGGGTGCTTCCCGGGATCGTGGGATCGATCCAGGCCGTGGAGGCGATCAAGGTCATCCTCGGAATCGGCGAGACGCTCGCGGGCAGGCTCCTCGCCTACGACGCGCTCGAGGAGACGTTCCGGACCTTCAAGGTGCGCCGCGATCCGCAGTGCCCGGCGTGCGGTGAGAACGCGGGGCCCATCGTCATCGCGGAGTACGACGACCTCTGCCTCCCGCACCCGATCGAGGCGCCCGCAGCCGGCTGATCGAGGCCGTAGTCTGGCCGAATGGACCAGGGACGGCGCACCGATTCCGGCATAGAGATTGCCGCCGTCTACCGCGCTTCGGACCTGGAGGGCTGGGACCCCGACGAGCAGCTGGGCGAACCGGGGACGCATCCCTACACCCGTGGGATCTATCCCGACATGTACCGCGGCCGGCTCTGGACGATGCGGCAATACGCGGGCTTCGGCACGGCCGAGGCGACCAACGAGCGGTTCCGCTTCCTCTTGGCCGCCGGCCAGACCGGCCTTTCGTGCGCCTTCGACCTCCCGACCCAGATGGGCCTCGATTCCGACCACCCGCGCGCCGAGGGTGAGGTCGGGAAGGTGGGGGTGGCCATCGACTCGCTCTCCGACATGCGCTTGCTGCTGGCGGACATCCCGCTCGCCAAGGTGACCACCTCGATGACGATCAATGCCACGGCAGCGATCCTGCTGCTGCTCTACGAGCTGGTAGCCGAGGAGCAGGGGGTGGCAGCCGACGACGTGAAGGGGACCGTCCAGAACGACATCTTGAAGGAGTACGTCGCCAGGGGTACCTACGTCTACCCGCCCCGCCCCTCGATGCGCCTCGTGACCGACACCTTCGCCTACTGCGCCGAGCACCTGAAGTCGTGGAACACGATCTCGATATCCGGTTACCACATCCGCGAAGCGGGCTCCACGGCAGTGCAGGAGATCGCCTTCACGCTCGCCAACGGCATCGCCTACGTCGAGGCGGCCCTCGCCGTAGGACTGGACGTCGACGCTTTCGCTCCGCGGCTGAGCTTCTTCTGGAACGCGCACAACCACTTCTTCGAGGAGGTGGCGAAGTACCGGGCGGCTCGCAGGATGTGGGCCAGGATCATGACGGAGCGATTCGGTGCCACCGACGAGCGATCGAAGCTGCTGCGGTTCCACACCCAGACGGGCGGCTCCACTCTCACTGCACAGCAGCCCGAGAACAACATCGTGCGCGTCGCGCTCCAGGGGCTCGCGGCGGTGCTCGGCGGCACGCAAAGCCTCCACACCAACGGATACGACGAGGCCCTGGGCCTGCCCACGACGCGGGCGGCGAAGATCGCGCTGCGCACCCAGCAGGTGATCGGCTACGAGTCGGGGGTGGCCGACACGGTGGACCCGTTGGCCGGCTCCTACTTCGTGGAATCGCTCACAGACGAGATGGAGCGGGCCGCTTGGGAGTATGTAGAGCGCATAGATGGCATGGGCGGGGCGGTGGCGGCGATCGAAGCTGGGTTCATGCAGGACGAGATAGAGCGTGCCGCCTACGCCTACGCCAAGGCCGTCGACGACTCCGAGAAGGTTCTCGTCGGGGTGAACCGCTTCGTCGACGACGAGGTCGAGGTGACCGACGTCTTCCCGGTGGACCCCGCTCTCCAGCGCTCGCAGGTCGAGCGCACCCGTAAGGTGCGCGCGGAGCGCGACCAAGCCGCTGTCGACGCTGCGCTCTCGGACGTCGCCGCCGCGGCCCGGGGCACGGGCAACCTGCTCGTGCCCATGAAGGAGGCTCTGCGGCGCATGGCGACCCTCGGCGAGGTCTCCGACGTCCTGCGCCAGGAGTTCGGCGTCTACCAGCCGAGCCGCTGATTCATCCGCGCGACCTCTAACCGTCGGCGCTGCTCGGCGCCTGCTGTGCTTCTGCGCCGTGCAGGACGTGCCAGCGCTTCTGGGGAGACAGCTGGTGGCGTTGTGCGGGTACCACGGCCGGCACCATCCCGTCGGAGGTGAGCCAGCCCCGCCGGCGGAACTGGTAGACGAGCGCGGTCACCACCAGGACCTGGAGCCCTATTCCGACCCCGACAAACACGCCCAGCCCGGTGATCCGGTTCACCATCCAGGCGAAGTTCTGGCCGAAGAAGCCTGTGAGGAAGCTCAAGGGTAGGAAGATCGTGGCGATGATCGTGAGCTGCTTCATCACGACGTTGAGCCTGTTGGAGACCGTCGAGAGATGGGTGTCGAGCACGCCGCTCATCAGGTCGCGGTAGCTGTCGACCAGGTCGCTTATGCGTATGAGGTGGTCGTAGAGGTCGCGGAAGTACCGCTCGGCGTCGGGTGTCATGCCAGGCAGCACGTCCGTGCCGGTAAGGAGCGTGGCGAACATGTCGCGCTGGGGGGATACGACCTTGCGCAAGGCGATGAGCGATCGCTTCAGGTCGAACAGCCGGCCGAGTTGCTGCTCGGTCGGGCGTTGGAGGATCTCGTCCTCGAGCTCGTCGATCTGGTCGTCCATCGTGGCGAGCACCGGGAAATAGCCGTCGACGAGGATGTCGATGACACGGTAGAGCAGCATGACGTGGTCGGGCTTCTTGTCTGCGCTCCGCTTGAGGCGCTCGGCGAGCTTGGCCAGATCCGGGCAGTGGTCGCGGTGCACCGTGACGAGGTAGTTCTCCGTGTAGAAGCAGTGGACCTCGACGAGACGGCCGTCCCCGACGGCTCCGTAGACCACCATGAGAGCGAAGTCGTCGTAGGAGTCGATCTTGGGGCGCTGCCCGAAGTGGTCGGCGTCCTCCACGGCGAGCGGATGGAAGTGAAAGGTGTCACGAAGCAGCGTCTCGGCATCCTCGTGGGTCGGGGCGGCGAGGTCGAGCCAGAAGCGCGCCGAGGATTCCAGGAGTTGTTCGAGGTTTGCCGCGCTCGGCTCGTGCTCGGCGCCGTCGACGGTTATGAGGTGACCCTCCATGGCTTGCTCCTGTGTCGAGGACTCAGTGCGTGCGCCCGAGCAGCTCCTCACGAAGCTCCGGCACGGTGGCAGCGTCGATCGCCGTCCACGCCATGGCGACGGCGCCGTCGACGATCGCTTGCTCCGCAGAGCGCCCGACGCAGGCGTCGGCGAACTCGGGCTGGTGGTTGACCGCGCCGTGCGCGTCTATGCCGACGAGAGGATGGATCGAAGGAAGTTCCAGCGAGACGTTGGCCATGTCGGTGGAGAAGGTCGGCAAGGGCCGGCCCTCGTCGTCAGCTCCGTAACGCCGGCCGAGGCTCTCGGCGTTGCGCCTCCACGCACCGAGCAGTCCTTCGTGGGCCTCCAAGTGCGAGTAGGTGGGCGACAGTTGCTCTATTTCGAGCTCAGTGCCGGTCGCGAGCGCTCCTGCCTCGAAGCAGTTCCTTATCCTCGGACGAAGGATCTCGAGGTCCTCGAGGTCCGAAGCACGCACCATGAACGCCGCGGTGGTGTGCTTGGGGACGACGTTGACCGCGTCGCCGCCCTTGGTGACGATCCCGTGCACCTGGTCGCCTGGGCGCAGGTGCTGCCTGAGCAGCCCGATGGCGACCTGGGCGACGACGAGGGCGTCTGCGGCGTTGCGCCCCTGCTCGGGTGAGGCAGAGGCGTGCGCTTCGCGCCCGGTGTAGCTCACCTTCAGATGGTCGACGGCGAGGCACCTGGGCGTGAGCCTGTCCTCGGGCCAGGGATGGACCATCATCGCCGCGTGCGCGCCCTCGAAAGCGCCGCGCTCGAGCAACAGGATCTTCCCTCCGCCTCCCTCCTCGGCAGGTGTGCCGAGCACCGTCACCTCGAGCCCGACCTCGTTCGCCACGGCTGCGAGCGCCAGGCCCGCGCCCACCGCAGCGGCGGCGATGAGGTTGTGGCCGCAGGCATGGCCGACTCCGGCCAGGGCGTCGTACTCGGCGCAGACCACCACCGACAGGCCGCCCGCTCCCGCTCGAGCCTTCACGGCCGTGGGTAGGCCGTGAACCCCGGACTCCACGTCGAGGCCGGCCTTCGCAAGTGACTCGGCGACCCGGGCGGCGGCGAAGCTCTCCTCGAAGCACGTCTCGGGGTTGTCGTGGATGTCGCGGCTCAGGGAAGCGAGCTCGGCGCGACTCGCGTCGACCGCCTGGCGCACCGATTCTTTCGCTGCCGTGGCGTCTGAGCTCGGGCCCATCTTGCTAGTCGATCACGGCGACGATGTCGCCTGGTCCGACCGAGTCACCGGCGGACACCCTGATCTCCTTGACGGTGCCAGCCTTCTCAGCGGTGATCGCGTTCTCCATCTTCATGGCCTCGAGCACGCAGATGCTCTGGCCGACCTCGATCTCGTCGCCGGGGGAGACCAGCACCTTCACGATCGTGCCCTGCATGGGCACTGTCACGTTCGCCGACCCGGTGCCTGCCGTCGCAGCGCGGGGCTTGGAGGGCCGAGGCCCGGCGCGCCCGGCCGCCGGCACCATCGCTCCGACGTCGGGGACCCACAGCTTCACCTCGTAACGTCGCCCATCGACCTCGGCGGTGACCTGGCGGAGCACCTTGGGCTCGCCCGCCTCCGCTGAGTCCTGGCCCGCAGAGGTGGTCCCGTCGGGCGGCACCGGTGCGATTGCCGACAG
Organism: Acidimicrobiales bacterium; assembly: GCA_035509915.1. Taxonomy (GTDB): domain Bacteria; phylum Actinomycetota; class Acidimicrobiia; order Acidimicrobiales; family UBA8190; genus Bog-564. Next base: position 23,967 of record DATKIB010000051.1, read on the forward strand.
GTCGAGGCGCTCCTCCACCCAGTTGGTCGAGTGGCGCGCATCTATGAAGTCAGGGTGCTCGAGGATGGCTACGTGTGCGGGCACGGTCGTCGCCACGCCCGAGATCTCCATCTCCCCGAGGGCCCGCAGCATCCTTTTTCGCGCAGCCTCGCGGTCGTGGCCCCAGACCACGAGCTTCGCGACGAGGTTGTCGTAGAACTGGCTTACGGTGTCGCCCGCCTCGTAGCTGCTGTCGAGCCGGACCCCGGGACCGCCAGGTGGCTTCAGGAGCGTGATGGTGCCGGGTGAGGGCGAGAAGCGTCCACCCGAGGGGTCCTCGGCGTTTATCCGGACCTCGATGGCGTGCCCGCGCATCTCGAGGTCCTCCTGGGAGATGCCGAGCGGCTCGCCGCATGCCACCCGTAGCTGCCACTCGACGAGATCGAGCCCCGTCACGAGCTCCGTCACGGGGTGCTCCACTTGGAGGCGGGTGTTCATCTCCAGGAAGTAGAACTCACCGTCCTGGTACAAGAACTCCACTGTCCCAGCGTTCACGTACCCGCACGCCACCGCCGCGCGCACCGCCGCCTCTCCCATCGCGCGGCGTACCTCGGGGGCGAAGTCCGGGGCGGGGCTCTCTTCCACGAGCTTCTGATGACGTCGCTGGCACGAGCAGTCGCGTTCGCCCAGCCAAAGCGCATTTCCGTGATGGTCGGCGAAGACCTGCATCTCGACGTGACGCGGCCAGCTGAGGTACTTCTCGAGGTAGATCTCGGGGCGGCCGAAGTAGGACTGCGCCTCGCGCTGGGCCGAGGCCATGGCCTCGGCGACCTCTCCGGGCGCGGCCACGACCTTCATACCCCTGCCCCCACCGCCGAAGGCGGCCTTGATGGCGACCGGCCACCCGAACTCCTCTCCGAAGGCGGTCACCTCCTCGGGTTCGGTGACCGGTTCGGTGTGTCCAGGCACGCTGGCGACCCCCGCCGCCTGGGCCGCGCGGCGCGAGCTGATCTTGTCCCCCATGATCTCGATCGCCTCGGGTGGCGGACCGACGAAGGTCGCGCCGCTGCCGGCGACCGCCCTTGCGAAGTCGGCGTTCTCTGAGAAGAAGCCGTAGCCGGGGTGGACGGCGTCGGCTCCGCTGCGGCGCACCGCGTCGAGGATCGCTTCGGTGTTGAGGTAGCTCTCGGCGGCGCTCTGTCCGCCCAGCGGGTACGCCTCGTCGGCGAGGCGTACGTGCAAGGCGTCGCGGTCGAGCTCGGAGTAGACGGCGACCGAGCGCACCCCCAGTTCGCGACAGGTGCGTTCCACTCGCACGGCGATCTCGCCGCGGTTGGCGATCAGGACCTTTTCGAACACTCGTGACCTCTTGGCTCTGTGCGAGCCTCCACACTGGCACGCAGGGTAAGGTCCCCGCCACGTCCCAGGGTCGCGCCTCTCCTCGTTACTCGTCGGAGACCCGACCCCCCGGCGCGCGCCTGCGCGAGGTCCGCGCTTTCGAGGCGATCGACTCCACCAACAGGTACCTGATCGACGAGGCGATCGCAGGGGCGGAGGAGGGCCTGGTAGCCGTGGCCGGTTACCAGAGCGCGGGACGCGGGCGTCTCGGGCGGACCTGGGAGGCGCCACCTGGGGACAACCTTCTCGTGTCCTTCCTGCTCAAACCGCGTTTCGCGCTCGAAGAGCTCCACCTGTGCACAGCGGTGGTGGCTCTCGCAGCCGCCGACGCGTGCGTCGAGGTGGCGGGCGTCGAGCCCGAGTTGGTGTGGCCCAACGACCTCTACGTGGCGCGTCGCAAGCTCGCCGGAGTGTTGGCGGAGTCCGTTCCCGCCCGAAAGAACACCGGCGCGCAGCGAGCGGTCGTGGTCGGGCTCGGTCTCAACGTCCGCTGGCCGCCTCCGGGCTCCGGGGACGACACGCCCGGGGAAGCGGGGGAGCTAGTGCGAGCCGCAACCTCGCTGTGGCGTGAGGCCGCCGAGTCCTTGTCGACGCGCTCGGACAGCCGAGTGGTCTGCGATGTACCCGAGGTTCGTGACGTGCTCGGGCAAGTCCTCGAAGGGCTCGAGCATCGCGTCGGAGATCTGGACGACGCCGAAGGTCGTGGGCGTGTGGGCGAGGAGTACCGCCGTCGCTGCGCAACGGTGGGGCGCAAGGTTCGGGTCGTGATTGCCGGGGAGACGCTCGAGGGCACGGCCGTGGACCTGAGCCTCGAAGGTCACCTGATACTCGATGCCGGGGGTCGGTCCTGCACGGTGACGACGGGCGACGTGATCCACGTCGACTGGTAGCCGCCTTTCCGGGGCGCCGGGATGCCTCAGGTGTCCGTCTACCATGGCTGCGAGTGAACCTCCTCGTCACCGGCGGCGCCGGTTTCATCGGGTCCAACTTCGTCCGCTACTGGGTGGAGCGTCATCCCGGCGACCTAGTGGTCGTCTACGACGTCCTGACGTACGCAGGCAACCGGCCCAACCTGGCCGACGTGTCCGAGCGCATCTCCTTCGTGCACGCCGACGTGTGCGATCCCGTGGCAGCGCTCGAGACCATGACGATGCAAAGGATCGACACGGTCGTGCACTTCGCTGCGGAGTCGCACAACAGCCTCGCAGTCGTCGACCCGGCGCGCTTCTTCCGCACGAATGTCCTGGGCACCCAGACGATGCTCGACGCAGCCCGCCGCTCGGGCGTGAGCCGCTTCCACCACATCTCTACCTGTGAGGTCTACGGCGACCTCCCGCTCGACTCGGTCGAGGCCTTCGACGAGCAGAGCCCCTACCGCCCGCGTACTCCTTACAATGCCTCGAAGGCCGGCGCGGACCACGCCGTCCGGGCGTATTCGGAGACCTTTGGCTTGCCCGTAACCATCACGAATTGCTCGAACAACTATGGGCCCTACCAGTTCCCGGAGAAGGTGGTCCCGCTGTTCACGGCCCGTGCCCTCGACGACGAGCCCCTCCCGCTCTACGCCTCCACCGAGAACAGGCGCGAATGGCTGCACGTCATCGACCACTGCGCGGCGATCGAAGCCGTGCTCGAACGCGGGAGGATCGGGGAGACCTACCACGTGGGCAGCGGGGTGGAGGCGAGCATCGAGGAGATAGCCGACAGGGTGCTCGAGGTCCTCGGTAAGCCGGCTTCGCTCAAGAAGATCGTCCCCGACCGTCCCGGGCACGACCGCCGCTACCTCCTCGACTGCACGAAGATCACGAAGGAGCTCGGGTGGGAGCCCACGATCGCGTTCGACGAGGGCCTGGCCGGCACCGTCGGGTGGTACGCGCAGAACCGCTCCTGGTGGGAGCCGCTCGTGGACAGAGCACCGGTCGCCGAGACCAGCTGGGGCAAGGAGCCCGAGCCCCGCACCGGAGCGGCTCTCGAAGAAGAGGCCTGAGGCGAGCGGGGTGCGGCTGCTCGTCACAGGCGCGGGTGGGCAATTGGGCCGCGACCTCGTCGACGCCTTCTCGGGCAGCGTCCCCGCGGGTGGGTTGCGCTCGGACCGCCGTACCGGGCTCCTCGGGGCGCGCCTGCCGTGGGAAGTGGTCGGTGCCGACCACCGGGATCTCGACGTTGTGGACCGCGACGCTGTCATGGCGGCCTTGGAAGGTGTTCGCCCGGACGTGGTCTTGCATGCGGCAGCTTGGACCGCTGTCGACGCGTGCGAAGGCGATCCCGACCGTGCCTTCGCGGTGAACTCGTTCGGGACCCGCAATGTCGTCGAGGCGGCCCGGCGTTTTGGCGCGCACGTCGTGTACATATCGACCGACTACGTCTTCGACGGGAGCTCGCCGCGGCCGTATCACGAATGGGACCCGCCATGTCCCATGTCGGTCTACGGGCACAGCAAGCTGGCCGGTGAGCGCGAGCTCGGTGCTGGTGCGACGATCGTACGTACGGCTTGGCTGTCCGGGGCACACGGGGACAACATGCTCCGCACGGTGCTGCGCCTTGCCGCCGGCGACGGGCCGATGCGTTTCGTCGACGACCAGCGCGGCTCGCCCACCTTTACCGCGGACCTGGCGGGAGTCGTCTGCACTCTGGCCACCGAGAGGCTGCCCGGGACCTTCCATGTGACCAACCAGGGCGCGACGACCTGGCACGGGTTCGCGTCCGCTGTAGTCGCAGCCTCGGGAGGCGATCCCTCTCGGGTAGAGGCGATCCCCACGTCCGAGTTGACCCCTCCGCGCCCCGCCTCGAGGCCCGCCAACTCGGTGCTCGACAACGCTGCCCTCCGGCTGTCGGGGATCGGCCCGATGCCGGACTGGCAGGACGGCCTCGGACGCCTGGTGGCGGCGGTGGCTGGCGCGCGCCGGAGCACCCGGGCGCTGTGAGCAAGCGGGATGTCGCGGCAGTCGTCGTGAACCACGACGCTGGGGAAGCGCTGCTCGCGTGCGTCTCCTCCTTCCGTGCCGAGGGAGTGTCCGACGTCGTGGTGGTCGACAACGCGTCGAGCGACGGCTCTTCGGAGATGCTCACGGAGGCGGACCCGGACGTCCGCGTGGTGAGGACCGGGGCGAACCTCGGGTACGGCACGGGCGCCAATCGCGGGACCGCGCTCGTCAGCTCAGAGATCGTGCTCGTGTCCAATCCCGACGTGGTGCTTCACAGCGGTGCCCTCGCTGCGCTCGAAGAAGTCCTGCGCGCCGACGACTCGCTCGCCATCGCGGGGCCGCGTATCGAGGAATCGGACGGGACTCGCTACCCGTC
>DATKIB010000052.1:0-7790 GCA_035509915.1 Acidimicrobiales bacterium
TCCTCGACTACTACCGCCGCAGCGCCGGGCGCGGCCGGGAGCTACGTCAGAGATGGGAGAGACGCTTCGGGGAATGGCGGGGCGACCGAGCGGTATGGGAGGCCTGCCAGAGCGGTCGCGGCCTCGAGGGTTGGGCGCAGAAGCTTCCCACCTTCGAAACGGGTACCGACCTCCCGACGCGACACGCCATCAACCAGTGCATCAACGCGACCGCCGAGCTCGTCCCGGGGCTGATGGCCGGGTCCGGCGACCTGACCGGCAACACCGGAGTGAAGCTGGCAGAAGGTGTCGACCAGTCGGCGGGCTCCCCCGGCGGCGCGCAGGTCCACTACGGGATCCGCGAGCACGCCATGGGCGGCGTCATGAACGGGTTGGCACTGCACGGCGGGGTGCTGCCAGTCGGGGGGACGTTCTTCGTATTCAGCGACTACATGCGCCCGTCGGTGCGGCTCGCCTCCCTGAGCGAGGCCCACGTCGTCTACTCGTGGACGCACGACTCGGTGGGACTCGGTCAGGACGGCCCCACGCACCAGCCCGTCGAGCACCTCGCCTCTCTACGCGCGATGCCCGGCCTGCGCCTGATCCGCCCGGCCGACGCCAACGAGTGCGCGCATGCCTGGCGCATCGCGGTGGACTCCGACGGCCCCACGGCGCTCGTCCTCTCGCGCCAGCCGATCCCGGTGCTCGAGTCGACCGCGGGTGCCTACGAAGGCGTGCGCCGCGGCGGGTACGTGATCGCGGAGGCGCCCGGCGGCGCTCCGCAAGTCGTGCTGGTGTCCTCGGGGAGCGAGGTCCACCTCTGTCTCGAGGCGGCGCGCCTTCTTGCAGGAGACGCGACGGACCACGAGAAGAACCAGATGGGAGAACCGATATCGGCGAGGGTCGTGTCCCTCCCGTCTTGGGACCTGTTCGAGAGCCAGGACGCCGCCTACCGCACCGGCGTGCTGCCGCGCTCGATCCCCACCCTGGCGGTGGAGGCCGGCGCTTCGTTCGGTTGGGACCGCTATGCGGACGACACGCTCTGCATAGACCGCTTCGGCGCCTCGGCCCCCGGCGCAGAGGTGCTCGAGCATCTCGGCTTCACCGCGGACAACGTGGCGAGGCGAGCCCGGGCCCTGCTGGCTCGCGCGCGGCAGGCCACCTAAGGGCGAGCCCTCCGGCTCGGCTTCGGCTCAGGAAGGGAGCGCCATGACCAAGCTGCACGATCTCTACGAGCAGCAGGGACAGAGCCCGTGGATCGACAACATCCGCAGGGCCGCGCTGCGCGACGGGACCCTGGCCCGTCAGGTCTCTCAAGGCATCCGCGGCGTGACGTCCAACCCCACGATCTTCGCGAAGGCGATCGAGGGCGGGAGCGACTACGACGAGCAGTTCAGTGCCCTCCTGGCCGACCACAGCGTCGAGGAGGCCTACTGGGATATGACGATCGACGACATCGTCGACGCCCTGGAAATCCTTCGACCCGTCCACGAAGCCTCTGACGGGACCGACGGGTGGGTCTCCATCGAGGTGGCGCCGGCGCTGGCGCACGACACCGCTGCCACGATCGAGGCGGCGAGACGCCTCCACGAGCTGATCGCCAGGCCGAACCTCTACGTGAAGATCCCGGGGACCGCCGAAGGCATCGGCGCCGTGCGGGCGATGATCGCCGAGGGACGGAGCATCAACGTCACCTTGCTCTTCAGCGTCGAGCGCCACGGCGAAGTCATCGAGGCGTACCTGGCAGGACTGGAGGACCACCTCGCCTCTGGAGCGAGCGATCTCTCCGGGGTTCACAGCGTCGCCTCGTTCTTCGTGAGCCGGGTGGACACCGAGGTCGACCGTCGCATCGAGCAGATGGCCGACGGCGCCGCCGGCTCGAAGTCGGGTGGCGAGCTCCTCTCCTTGCGCGGCAAGGCGGCGGTCGCCCAAGCGCGTGTTGCGTACCAGCTGTTCGAGGAGCGTTTCCGGGGCCCGCGCTGGGAGGCGCTGGCCGCGAAGGGCGCGAGGGTGCAGCGGCCGCTGTGGGCGTCGACGTCCACGAAGAACCCTGCGTACCCGGACCTCGCCTACGTGGACACTCTCATAGGGCCCGACACGGTCAACACCATGCCCGACCAGACGGTCGAGGCGTTCCTCGACCACGGGACCGTCGCGAGGACAGTCGACTCCGATCCACGAGGCGCCAAGCGTGTGCTCGAGCTCCTGGGCGAGGCGGGCATCGACATGGACGACGTGGCTCGGACCTTGGAGGACGAGGGAGTCGCCAGCTTCACGAAGTCCTTCGACGAGGTGCTGCAGGTCCTCACCGACAAGGCGAGCGCCCTCGCCGCCGGGACAAGAGGCTCGAAGACGTGAAAGACGACGCCCGGGCGCTGCTCACCCGGCTCGAGAAGAGGGACCCCGGGCTGTGGCCGGCGGGCAACGTTTCGCAGACGCGCCTCGGCTGGCTAGAGGTCCCTAGGAAGATGCAGTCGGAGGCTTCCGACCTGACGGCGTGGGCGAAGAGCATCGACCAGCAGACGATCGTCCTTCTCGGGATGGGGGGCTCCTCCCTGGGCCCGGCGGTCCTCGAGGCGGCCAGGACCGCCGGCACTTACAGCGGGGCGGGCGGGCGACGGCTGGTCGTCTGCGACACGACTCACCCGGACACCGTGGGCTCCCTCGACCTCTCCGACGCCTTCGTGCTCGTGTCCTCGAAGTCCGGGACGACCCTCGAGCCCAACGCGCTCTTCGCACACGCCTGGTCGCAGGTGGCGGACCCCTCCAGGTATGCAGCGGTCACCGACCCGGGCACGCCGCTCGCCCAGCTCGCCGCCGAGCGTGGCTTCGCCCGTTGCTTCGAGAACCCCCCCGACATCGGAGGCCGGTACTCGGTGCTCTCATACTTCGGCATGGTCCCGGCCGCTCTCATCGGCTACGACGTTGCGGAGATGTGCGAGCGTGCCCTCTCGGTCGACATGCTCGAAGCGGCCGCTCTGGGAATGACGATCGGCGAGGAGTCGCGCGCAGGGCGCGACAAGGTCACCGTGGTGCTGCCTGAGGCCTACGCGGCGTTCGGGCTCTGGGTCGAGCAGCTCATTGCGGAGTCGACAGGCAAGCAGGGCATCGGGTGCGTGCCGGTGCCGACGACCGAGCCGGAGACCGGGGCCGACCGGCACGTGGTCCAGCTACACCCGCAGAGCCCACAGGACCTCGCAGCGCAATTCATGCGCTGGGAGATAGCGGTGGCCCTTTGCGGCCACGTGCTCGGGATAGACCCGTTCGACGAGCCGAACGTGGCCGAATCGAAGCACAACACCAACGAGGTGCTCGAGAGCCTGCCGATCGAAACGCTGGCCACGAGCGACCCAGGCAAGGTCCTCTCGTGGCTCTCCGAGACGGTTCGCCCCGGCGACTACGTCTCGCTCCAGGCCTACGTGCCCTTCGGTCAAGACGCACAGCTCGAGAGTCTGAGGCGCTCGGTACGCGACCACCTCGGCGGCTCGGCGGTGACAGTCGGCTACGGGCCGCGCTTCCTGCACTCCACGGGCCAGCTCCACAAAGGTGGGCCCAACACCGTCGTTGCGGTCCAGATCGTCACTCGCTCGGCCGGCGCCGAGGTGCCGATACCCGGCAAGCCCTACGATTTCGGCACCCTCATCGCTGCGCAGAGCGTCGGCGACCACCGGAGCCTTCTCAGCCATGGCCGTCGCGTCCTGCGAGTCGCCGTCGACGACTTGTCGGAGATCGGATGACCTTCTCGCCCGAGAGGATGACATTGTCGTCGGAGAGGGTCACCCTGTCGTCGGCGATCCGGTGATCTCCGTCTGCGCTAACGACGAGGGCTGCGAGAGAACGAAGGAGCGTCAGGCATGAAGATCGGCATGGTCGGGCTGGGCAAGATGGGCGCCAACATGACCCATCGACTGCTCGAGAAGGGACACGAGGTCGTGGCGTTCGACCTGTCGGCCGAGGCTCGCACGTCGGTGGCCTCCAAGGGCGCTCTCACAGCATCGAGCCTCGAAGAGTTGGTGTCGAAGCTCGACCCGCCGCGCGCCGCCTGGGTGATGGTGCCCGCCGGCCCGCCCACCACGAGCACCATCGAGACGCTCAAGGGGCTCATGCAGAGAGGGGACGTCGTGATCGACGGCGGCAACTCGAACTACAGGGAGGCCGCACCCACCGCCGAGTCCCTCGCCCAGAAGGGCATCGGCTTCGTCGACGCCGGGACCTCGGGGGGCATCTGGGGGCTCACCGAGGGCTACTGCCTCATGGTGGGCGGGACCCGCGAGGCCGTGGGCCTGTGCGAGCCCGTCTTCGTGGCGCTCGCCCCCGAGGGAGGCTACGCCCACGTCGGTCCCGTGGGAGCCGGCCACTTCGTGAAGATGGTGCACAACGGGATCGAGTACGGGCTGATGCAGGCGTACGCGGAGGGCTTCGAGATCATGGAGAGCGCCAAGGAGTTCTCGCTCGACCTCCACGAGATCGCCTCCATCTGGCGCTATGGATCCGTCGTGCGGTCGTGGCTGCTGGAGCTGACCGAGCGCGCACTCGCCCCGGGGTCGGGTTTCGAGAAGATCGAGGGCTACGTGGTCGACTCCGGAGAGGGGAAGTGGACCGTCCAGGAGGCCCTCGAGCGCTCGGTGCCGGCCCCGGCGATCAGCGCTGCCCTCTACCAACGGTTCGCCTCGCGCGACCCCGACGCGTACTCGAACCGTCTCGTGGCGGCCTTGAGGAACCAATTCGGCGGCCACGCGGTCGTGACCGAACCCTCCGGCCGGGGCTCGGCCCCGGCCGCTCGAAGCTCTTGACCGGCATGCTCGACGAGGTGCCGCCGCCTCCGTCGCTCGCCATGGTGGTGTTCGGCGCCTCTGGCGACCTCACCGCACGCAAGCTGCTCCCTTCGATCGCCGCCCTTTGCGAGCACGGCTCGCTGCCCGACGGCTTCACGGTGATCGGGGTGGCGCGCACCGAGTGGACGGACGAGGAATTCCAGAAGGCGGCTCTCGACGCGGCGCCGGGTGGCTCGCGCTGGCCCGATCTCGTGAAGCGCTTCCGCTACGTGCCCGGCGAATACGGGCACAAGGACACCTTCGACCGCCTGAAGGAGGTCCTGGCGGCGGCCGACCGCGACCTCGGCACCTCGGGCAACCGCCTCTACTACCTCGCCACCATTCCCGACTTCTTCGGGGTGGTGGCCTCCGCGCTCGCCGAGCACGGCTGCAACGTCCCCGGACCCGGGGGTTCGTTCGCGCGTCTGGTCGTCGAGAAGCCCTTCGGGCACGACCTGGCCAGCGCCACCGCGCTCGACGACACCCTCCATCAGGGCTTCGAGGAGGCGCAGATCTTCCGGATCGACCACTACATGGGCAAGGAGACCGTCCAGAACGTCCTGGCACTCAGGTTCTCGAACGCGATCTTCGAGCCGATCTGGAACCGCCGCTACGTCGACAGCGTCCAGATCACCGTGGCCGAGGAGCTCGGTGTCGAGCATCGAGGCGGTTTCTACGAGCGGGCCGGAGCACTGAGGGACATCGTTCAGAACCACGTGATGCAGGTGCTGGCCCTCACTCTCATGGAGCCGCCGGCCACCGTTGACGCCCAGGGCATCCGTGACGAGAAGGTAAAGCTTCTGCGCGCGGTGGTGATCCCGAGCGTCGACGAGGCCGCTGGCGTGGGCGTGCGAGGTCAATACACCGCGGGACAGGTAGACGGACGAGAGGTCCCGGGCTACCGCCAGGAGGAAGGCGTCGATCCTGGAAGCGTCACCGAGACCTACGTGGCGATGCAGCTGGCAGTGGACAACTGGCGTTGGGCCGGAGTACCCGTCTACGTGCGCACGGGTAAGCGGCTGGCCAAGCGTGTGACAGAGGTGGCGATGCAGTTCCACCGGGTGCCGCACCTTGCCTTTGGAGGGAAGCTCACCCGCGACCTGCACCCCAACGAGCTCGTCGTGCGCATCCAGCCCGACGAGGGCGTCTGCCTGCTCTTCGGGGCCAAGGTGCCGGGCGAGGCGTTTCGGGTTCGCTCGGTGGACATGGACTTCTCATACGTGAGGACCTTCGGAGGCACCAATGCCGACGCCTACGAGCGCCTCCTCCACGACGCGATGATCGGAGACGCGACGCTGTTCATCCGCACCGACGAGGTCGTCCAGGCCTGGCGCGTCGTCGACCCGTTCCTCGAGGCCTGGGGCGAGGACGGTATCCCACTTGCCCACTACCCCTCCGGCAGCTGGGGCCCTCACGAGGCCGACATCCTGCTCGAGCGCGAGCTGCGCCACTGGCGCCGCCCGTGACTGCGGTGCCCTACGGCACCGTCCGCGTAGTGGCCGACGTGCCATACGCGTTCGCAGGCACGGTGCTCGAGGCTTTCGCCTCGCGCGGCGGCCCGCGCTTTCGCCTGGTCCTCTCCGGCGGCCCGACGGCCCGCCTGTGCTACGAGCGCCTTGCCGAGGTCGCGGCGGCGATCGACTGGAGTGTGGTCGACGTCCTCATGGGAGACGAACGTTGCGTCCCCCCCGAGGACCCCGACGCCAACCAGCTACTGGTGCGGAGCTCGCTCCTCGAGAAGACGGGACCGGTCGGATCGTTCCACCCGATGTCGTGCGAGGACCCCGCCTCCTACCAGCAACTGCTCGAGAACATCGGTGCTCTGGACCTCGTGCACCTCGGCATGGGGCCTGACGGCCACACGGCTTCGCTCTTCCCCGGGTCGGACGCCCTCGAGGCGCCGCCAGGGACACTGGCGCTCCGGTCCTCCGACCCCGACGAGCGCAATCCCCACGACAGAATGACGCTGACCCTCGAAGCGATCTCTCGTGCGCGCCTGGCGGTCTTCACGGTGTCGGGACCCTCGAAACGCGAGGTGTTCCGAGCGCTGTGCACGGGCGCCGACTTGCCCGCGGCCAGGGTGCGCGCGCGCGAGGTGCTGTGGCTCGTGGACCCCGCCGCAGCAGGCCACGACTGATCCCCGACAAGGGCCTGGACAATATGCTGGGCCGGTGAAGGAGCTCGTCCCACCGCTGGCGGCGGACACGGCGGGGGTCGAGACCGTTACGCCCTCGGAGAGCCTCGACCCACGACGCGAGCGCATCGTGGACGAGCTGCTCGACTCGGCAGGGGTCACCGAGCGTCGCGAGCTGTACCGGGCGATTCTCGGCACCGTGGTGCGCCTCGCGGAGGAACGCACAGACTCCTTGGACCTGAAGCTCGCCGGCGCAGCGCTGGCGGAGATGGCCGAGGCGTTTCGCGTCTTCCGCCCGTTTCGCGACTCGAAGAAGGTGACGTTTTTCGGCTCGGCTCGCACTCTCCCGGACGACCCTCTCTACACCCAGGCGCGGGGGCTGGCAGAGCGCATCGCGAGCCAGGGATGGATGGTGGTGACGGGCGCGGGGCCCGGCATCATGGAGGCCGGCATGCAAGGTGCGGGCGTCGAGCGCTCGCTCGGGGTCAACATCCGCCTCCCGTTCGAGCAGGGAGCCAACGCCTTCATCGCGCAAGACCCGAAGCTCGTCGAGATGCGTTACTTCTTCACGCGCAAGCTCATGCTGATAAAGGAGTCGGACGGATACGCGGTCCTCCCGGGGGGCTTCGGCACCCTCGACGAGGCCTTCGAGCTGCTCACGCTCCTGCAGACCGGAAAGGCGCAACCGGCACCCCTTGTGTTGTTGGACATTCCTCAGGGCACCTACTGGAGTGGCTGGCAACGCTTCCTGAGAGAGGAGGTCACCGCGCGCGGTCTGGTCGACGCGGACGACCACTCGCTCTACAAGGTGACCTCGGACCTCGACGAGGCCACGGACGAACTTCTCGGCTTCTACCGCAATT
>DATKIB010000053.1:0-8401 GCA_035509915.1 Acidimicrobiales bacterium
GCCCCGTCCGAGGTACGTCGCCGGGTCGGGTTGGTCGCGACGCTGCACAACGCGCCCCACGACGTCCGCGCCCGCCGTGCCCACCAGCTCGGCCAGCTCGTCGAGATCCGCCTCCACCTGCACGAGCGAGCTCCACCCGAAGACCACTCCCACGAGCACGATTCGCTCGCGGAAGCTGCGCTCGATGAGCGTCACGGGCGACGCTCCGTGCCGCCCGCGGAGACGGCCGACAACTCGGGTTCACCGGGCTCTTCGAGCTCCGCTACGAGCTGCGCGAGGTCGGCTTCGCGCACCGTCACGTCTGCCACCTTCCTCGTCGGACCGCGCAGGGCGACGGAGCTCGCACCCAGCTCGACCTCGAGCACGCCGCCCGTCAGGTGGACCTCCACCCGGGCGCCAACGATCCCCCAGCCGTGGGCGGCCGCCGCCGCCGCGCAAGCTCCGGTGCCACACGCGAGCGTCTCGCCCACGCCCCGCTCGAATACCCTCGCCCACAGCGAGTCGGGCCCCGCGCGGCGCCACACGAGCTCGACGTTGGTCCCCCCGGGCACCGAACGCTCGAGCCTCGCTCCCGCGATCCTCACCGCCTCGTCGTCGACCTCTGAGCACAGGAGCACCACGTGGGGGTTGCCCACGTCGACCCTCCGGGCCCTCTCGACGCCCGCGGGCTCGGGTACCTCGAGCGACGGGCCGAGGGTGACGGGGCCCATGTCGACCGTCGCCCTACCCAGGCCCGGCCCGAGGGCCTCGTACTCGACGGTGCGAACGCCGGCGGGTGTCCGCACCGCCACGGTTCCCTCGGCCACCACGCCGGCTTCGACGGCTGCTTGTACGAGGCACCTGATCCCGTTGCCGCTCATCGCCGCCTCGCTCCCGTCGGCGTTTTGTAGCTCCATCGCGAGCGTGGCGTCTGCTCCCCCGTCGAGCACCCTGAGCAGCCCGTCGGCGCCGACCCCCCGGTGGCGGTCGCAAAGTGCCACGACCTCGGCGGCCGAGAACCTCCGTCTGTCCCCCAAGTCGAGGAAGACGAGAAAGTCGTTGCCGGCCCCGTGGTGCTTGGAGAGTCGTACGTCGCCGCCTTCGGACATCCGCCTCATTCTCCCACCGAGCGGGGCTTTGGCGCGTTCCACAGTTCGAGAAGCTCACACAGAGGGTCGCCGGTGGGGTCGAGCCACCGCACCCGCGGATCGCGCCGGAACCACGCCCACTGACGCCGGGCGTAGGCCTTCGTACGCCGCACGGCCTGCGTCACCGCGTCCTCGAGCGGGACCCCCTCTTCGAGGTGTGCGAGCAGCTCGCGGTACCCGAGGGCCTGCCGCGCGGTGCGAGAGATGCCGCCCGGGCGCTCCGCCAGAGCGCGCACCTCTTCTACAAACCCCCGGTCGAGCATCGAGCGGAACCGGCGCTCTATGCGCGCGTCGTGCAGCTCGGCGTCGAACCTGAGACCCACCAGTAGGTACTTCGTCGGCGGGTAGCAGTCGATCCCGGGACCGAAAGAGGAGAACCGGCGTCCCGATCCGATCGTCACCTCGAGGGCACGCACCACCCGCCGCCTGTTGCCGGGCCCGATGCGGGCCGCTGCACGGGGATCGAGCTGGACGAGCCTCGAGTACAGGCCATCTAGGCCGCCCGGGCGGTCGGCTTCGAGCTCGAGGGCGCGCGCTACCTGGTTCCAGCGACCCGGGATCTCCAGTTGGTCGACTACCGCCCGCAGGTACAGGCCGGTGCCGGCTACCAGCAGCGCCCGGTGCCGGCGCGCTTCGATGCCTTCGAGCGCCGAGCGCGCCGCCTCCTGGAACCTGCTGAGCGTGAATTCCTCGTGCGGGTCCGCAAGGTCGAGAAGGTGGTGCGCGACCGCGGCACGCTCGGCGGGGTTGGGTTTCGCCGTCCCGATGTCCATGTAGCGGTACACGCTCATGGAGTCCACCGACACGATCTCTGCTTGTGGTCTCGCCAGCGCTAGCGAGAGTGCGAGCTCTGACTTGCCCGCTGCGGTCGGCCCCACGAGCGCTACGTGGGGGAGGATGGCGGACCCGCTGCCGCTCACCTTCAGCCGGCCGATACCGGCAAGCGCCTCCTGCGCGACTTCGGTGCCGTGAAGGACACGAGCTCGCCGCGCAGGTGGTGAGGTGCCGCCCGCGTGATCTTCACCGTCGCGAAGGACCCCGCCGGTGGTCCCTCGGAGCGCGGCCCCGGGCAAGGCGCGCTGCCGGCGGCAGGATGCGAGAAGTGCACGAGCTTGTTCTGGCGGGTGCGACCACTCAGCATGGTCGCGTCCTTCTTGCTCGGTCCTTCTACGAGCACCTCCTCGACCATCCCGACTCGTCGAGCGTGGCGGGCAAGGGCGGAGCGCTCCACCACCACGCGGAGTCGCTCGAAGCGCTCCGCGACGACCTCTTGTGCGACGAACTGCTCCTCCATCGCCGCCGCTCGAGTTCCAGGGCGCGGTGAGAACACGAACGTGTACGCGCTGTCGTACTCGGCCTCGGCCACGACCTCGAGGGTGCGTTCGAAGTCGTCGTCGGTCTCGCCCGGAAAGCCCACTATCACGTCGGTGGTCACTGCCAGTTCCACGACCGCCGCGCGCGCGGCCGCGAGACGCGACAGGTAGCGCTCGGCGGTGTAGCCCCGCCGCATGGCGGCGAGGACGCGATCGCTGCCGGCTTGGAGCGGGAGGTGCAGGTGCTCGCACACTGCCTCTGTCTCGGCCATGGCGGCGATCGTCTCGGGACGAAGATCCTTCGGATGCGGGCTCGTGAAGCGCACACGTCTTATCCCGTCCACCGCCCCGAGGGCCCTGAGCAACTGCGCGAACAGAGGGCGACGGCGGGTGATGTCGCGTCCGTAGGAGTTGACGTTCTGGCCCAGAAGGGTGATCTCGCTCACCCCCCTCGAGGCGAGGGACTCGACCTCCTCGACCAGCACACCGAAAGGCCTGCTGACCTCGGGCCCCCGCACCTGGGGCACTATGCAGAAGGCGCACGAGTTGTCGCAACCCGTCTGGATCGTCACCCACGCAGAGCAAGCTGACTCCCTCACCGCGTCGAGTCCCGGCGTGCCCGAGTGCTCGCCTTCCGCGAGCGGCGAGTCGAGCACTTCGACCACGGGCCCGCGCTCGGCAGCCTCCCGCAGGAGCGCGGGCGCCCTTATGAGGTTGTGAGTGCCGAAGACGACGTCCACGTGTCCCGCGCGCTGGCGTACGACCTCGCGGTCCTTCTGCGCGAGGCATCCTCCCACTGCTATCTGCATGCCGGGGCGGCTGTCCCGCAGGGCCTTGAGAGCCCCGAGGTGCCCGTAGAGCCGGTTGTCGGCGTTCTCGCGGATGCAGCAGGTGTTGAGCACCACGACGTCGGCCTCGGAGACGTCTGCGACGGGCTCGAGCCCGTCGGCCACCAGGAGCGCCGCTATCCGCTCGGAGTCGTGCTCGTTCATCTGGCACCCGAAGGTACGGATGTGGAACGTGCGAGACATCACCCCAGTGTAGGGTCGGGCCCCTCCGCGACGAGATCGTAAGGAGCGTGCCTGCGAGGCAGCCGGCCGCTGCTCCCGTCGACCACGAGCCCGTCGAGATCCGCTTTCAGCAGCAGCACCTTCCCGGGTACGCCGATCTCCTCCATCGCGGCTTCGGCGCCGGAGCGGACACGCTCGCCGCTGCCCGCGTCGCAGATGCCGAGCACGCTGGGCCCGGCTCCGGACCAGCACGTGGCGAGCGCACCCTCCTGGAGCAACCGGCTGAGCAGCTGGGGCGCTTCGGGAAACAGCGGGCTGCGGTAGTCCTGGTGCAGGCGGTCCTCGGTCGCCTCGCGGATGAGCAGGGACCGGTTTGCCATGCCGGCGAGGAGCAGGGCCATGCGACCGAGGTTGAAGGTGGCGTCCGCCCGGCTCACTTCGTGAGGCAGCGCCTGGCGCGCTTTGGAGGTTGCAAGAGCCCGCTCCGGCACGACGACGACGTACGAGAGGCCGCCGTCGAGAGGCAGGCGCACTGCTCTGACCGCACCCTTCACGAGCGTCGCGGCCAGCAGCCCTCCGACGACCGACGCCGCAGCGTTCTCCGGGTGACCGTCGAAGCGCGCCGCGACCCCCAGGGGGTCCTTGGAGCCCGCGGCCGCGGCCGACGCCGCCGCCAGGGCTGCGCTCGAACCGAGTCCGCGGGCGACCGGGATCTGGGACCTGATCGTGATGGCGAGGCGGTCGTGGCCTGTCACGTCTATCGCCACGCGAGCAGCAAGATGACCCGCTTCCTCCTCTTCGAGGTCGGCTCCCTCTCCTTCGGCCCTCACCATGAGCTTCGGCGCCGGCTCCACCTCCACCTCCACGTACAGCTGCAGGGCGAGAGCCAGGGTGTCGAAACCCGGACCTAGGTTCGCTGTGGAAGCCGGGGCTCGCGCACGCACGCCGTCAGGGTAGCTGCGAGAGCACGGGCCGGCTCAGAAGTTCTCGAGGCGCCAGGCCACAGAGGCGGTCGGGAGCTTCCCCTCGCTGCGTACGGGCACCCTCACACGCACGGCGCCGGCCGACACGGTGACGTAGCCCAGCGTGGTCCCCTTCGGGGCTCCTTGTCTCACCGGTAGGGTCCTCGTCGAGAACCGGATCTTCTGGCCCGGCCAGACGAGGGCGACGACGGAGCTGGCGACAGCTCCCTGCACCTCGTCCGAGCTCCAGGGCACCACGACGCGGGCGACGCGCGTGCCCGCCGTGAGGACGCTCACCTCGCGAAGCGACGCGGCGGCCGCGTCGATGAGCGGCACGGTGGCGTCCGCAGCTGCGTCGAGCGGATCCGGGCCCTGCTGACCGGTGACCGCTGCCATCACCGTCACTTCCTTGCCGCCGACTTCGCGCTGGGCGGCGAGTACCAGACACCCCATGGCAGCCTGCGTGAAGCCCGACTTCACGCCCACGATCCCGTCGGTGCCGATCTGCCGCACGTAGTTGGTCATGAGTCCAGCGATCGGCAGCGAGATCGAGGGCTGCGCCACCACTGCTGCGAACGTCGGGTTCCTCATCGCCACCGCCGCCAACCGCAGCTGGTCCGCGGCAGTGCTCACCGACCTCGGGTCCAGGCCGCTCGCATCGACGTAGTGGGTCGTCGTCATGGCGAGCTGCCCCGCGACTTCGTTCATCTTCGACACGAACTCCGCAAGGCTCCCTGCATCCCAGTTCGCGAGCACGTCTGCGAGGTTGTCGGCCGAGTGCACGAGGAGCCCGTCGAGCAACTGGCGCTCGCTCAGGACCTCACCGGCCTGCACGGGCACGTTGGCGTCGTTGGCTACCTCCTCCGCTTCGGCCTCGTTCTGGTCGGAGACAGACAACGTCACCCCGGGTCCCTGCGAGGCGGGGGAGAGCGGGTGGTCGCGCAGCACGATGTAAGCGGTCATGACCTTGGTCAGGCTGGCTATCGGCACGGGTTGCTCGGCAGCCGAGGCGAGCACCAGGCCCAAGGCCGGCACCTCGACCGCTCCCTCTCCCTGAGCCGGCCAGGGGATCGGAGCGGGATGGCCAGGGACGTTCGATGGCCGCCCGAGCGTCATGTGGGTGACCGGCTTCGGGAGGGGGCGGAGCAGCTGGATGCTGGCACCGGCAGCGACCAGCAGGACCAGGGCGGGCCAGGCGAGCAGTCGCGCCATGCGCCGTCGCCGTCCTGGCGAGCTTCCTCGGGCGCCGGCCTCGGGCGACGAGCCTCCGACCGCGTGACGAGCGCGCCGTCGCGCCGTCCAGGAAAGCGCCGCCTCCAAGTGGATCTCGGGCTCGTCGACCAAGCCGGTGACGGGGGCGCCGACGACCTCCTGGTCCATCTGCGGCGTCAGCGGCTGGTCGCCTGCTCGAGCTCCTCTCGGGTCATGAGTACGGCCCTGGCCTTCGAGCCCTCCGAGGGCCCGACCACGCCCCTACGTTCCAGGAGGTCCATGAGGCGGCCGGCACGCGAGAACCCAACCCGGAGCTTTCGCTGAAGCATCGAGGTGGACCCTAGCTGAGACCTGACCACCAGCTCCATGGCCTCGGGCAGCAATTCGTCGCCATCTTCGTCGCTCGCGGCTGCTCCAGCTCCCTGCCCGGCTGACGCGTCCACCCCCTCGAGGTAGTCGGGCTGGCGCTGACGGCGCCAGTGCGCCACCACCGCTCGTACCTCGGTCTCGGTGACCCACGGAGCCTGGATCCTCCTCGGCACAGAGGAGGAGGCCCCGAGCAACAGCATGTCGCCCTTGCCTATGAGCCGCTCCGCCCCGGGCTGGTCGAGGATCACGCGGCTGTCGGCAAGCGAGGAGACGGAGAACGCGAGACGCGAGGGGATGTTGGCCTTGATCAGACCGGTGATGACGTCGACCGACGGCCGCTGCGTGGCCAGCACCAGGTGTATGCCCACTGCCCTCGCCATCTGCGCTATGCGGCACACCGACTCCTCGACGTCGCGTGCTGCCACCATCATCAGGTCGTTGAGCTCGTCGACCACGACGAGCACGTAAGGCATGGGACGGTGCTGGCGCGTACCGTCGAGCTCGGCCGTCTCGGTGCGGGTCCGAGTCCCGCCACCTTCGTCGCCCGCTGGCCGCCGCGAAGCGTCGCGGGCCACAACGTCTACGTCGTCGTCTTCTTGGTCGTCGTCGTCACCGTCGCCGAGACCCGAGCCCGAGGCGTCATCGCTGTCGGAGCTGTCGGCAGAGACATGGCTAGCCTCGGATCCACGGCTCGGGACGGAGCCGTTGCCCGAGCCGCCGGCGCCGTCGGGCCGGGACTCTGCGAGGACAGGATCCAGCTCTCCCCGGCTCACCGCCTCGTTGTAGCCGGCGATGTCGCGCATCCCGACCTCAGCGAGGACGTCGTAGCGCCGCTCCATCTCCGTCACCGCCCAGCCGAGGGCGTTCGCCGCCTTCTTAGGGTCGACCACCACCTGGGTGAGAAGGTGCGGGAGGCCGTTGTACTGCCCCAGCTCGACGCGCTTGGGGTCGACGAGGATCATGCGCACCTCCTCCGGCGTGGCCCGCATGAGCACAGAGGTGACGAGGGAGTTGATGCACGAGGACTTGCCCGCCCCGGTGGCCCCCGAGATGAGCACGTGGGGCATGTCGGCGAGATTGGCCATCACCGCCCTGCCGGCGATGTCGCGCCCTACCGCCACCTCCAGTGGGTGGGTGGCGCCGCGCGCCTCCTCGGAACCGAGCACGTCCCCGAGGGTCACGAGCTGGCGCCGACGATTCGGGACCTCCACACCGATAGCCGAGCGCCCGGGTATTGGGGCAAGGATCCGGACGTCCGGGGAGGCCATCGCGTAGGCGATGTCCTTTGCGAGGCTGGTGACGCGGGCCACCTTCACCCCCGCGCCCAGCTCGAGCTCGAAGCGGGTCACAGTAGGACCCACGGTGTGGCCCAGCAGGCGGGTGTCGACCCCGTGTGTCGCGAGCGCTGCCACGAGCGCCCTGCCCGCGTCGGCGATCTCGTTGCGGTCGAGCAGCTGCTGCTTGGATCGCGACAGCAGCTTCGACGGCGGCAGGCGCCACTCCCCCGCCGGCATCCCGAGGTCGAGCTCGAGCTGGCGTGCGCCCGCGGAAGTGGCCGGCGCCAGGGGGAAGCCGCCCGACGTGAGGGCTGCGGCGTGTTCGGCGGCGTGGTCCTGCGCAGCGGGCGGGTCGGATGCGCTCGGCGTCATGGCATCTTCGGGTGAGAGTCGGCGCTCCGCTTCGGTGCCGGCGTCCGGCCCCCTCGCTTCCTCGTCTTCGGACCCTTCGGAGGCACCTGCTCGCGAAGAAGCCTCTGTCGCTGCCTGATCGCCGTGGCGCTCCGCTTCAGAGGTGTCCTGCGAGCCCTCGGCGGTCGCGCCTTCGACCGTCGCATCCTTCTCGTCACGTTGCACGATCCGAGCGACCTTGCAGGCTAGAAGGGCCGTGGCTCTCGCGCAGTCGCGGACGCTCAGCCCGGTGAACACGACGAGAGCCGCGAGTGCCACCGCGACCAGCACGACCGAGGTACCCCAGGCGCCGATCGCGTGCTCCAGAGGCCGTCCTACGGCTGCACCGAGCCAACCTCCCGCACCCGACAGGCGCGCCGCAGGAGCTCCGATGCGCGGGGACCCGCCCGCGAGCTCTGCCAGACCGCCGACGGACGCGAGCGCCATGGCCAGCCCGAGCACCGCACGAGCAGGCTCGTGGCGCGACTGCTCGCTCCACGACCTTCCCGAGAGGACCATCATTCCGGCGACTGCGAAGGCCGGCGGCAAGACGAACCTCCCGAACCCGAGCAGCACCCCGAGACCGTGGCGGACACCGTGCCCGACAGGGCCGAGACTGTCCGAGTAAAGGGCCATCGCCCCGAGCACTCCTGCGGTCAACAGGGCTATCCCCCACAGGTCATCGACATGAGCCTCGAGAACCGACAGGACGGAGCTCAAAAGGCTCGGCCTCGAGGAGCG
>DATKIB010000054.1:0-24041 GCA_035509915.1 Acidimicrobiales bacterium
GGTACGGGTTGTAGACGTCGTAGGCAGGTTGACCAGGAGGAGCCTGGACGTGCGAGCCTCGACCGACGTTCGGGTAGGGGTCCTGACGGTGCGCGACGCGCACCCCCGACTGTTCGACGACGGCCACCTCCGGCTGGACGTGCGCGGTACCACCGGTGTCGGTGCGCCACAGGACCTCGAGCGACAAGGGCAGGAGCGTCGCCCCGACGAGGACCATCAGGAAGACGACGGTGCGGCTGCCTGTCCAGTGCCACGAGCCACCCTGGCGCGCAGTGGCGTCGTCGATGCGCTTCATCCCTGCGGCTCGCAGTCGCCGCGCGCGTCGGGCCGACAAGGCGGAGAAGACCGCTCCGGCGGCGTAAGGGCCGACCGCCAGCTTCCCCCACTGCTGGTAGAGGCTGATCGAGGAGCCTTCGGCAGTACAGATGGCAAATAGCGCCGACGCCGCGTACAACACTGCGTCGCGCTCCTCCGAGCTCCACGACTCGATCACGAGGGCTCCGCGCCGCAGAAAACTCCTCGGATAGGACCATAGCCCGGGGGAACGGCCACCCGAGAGGCCGCCAGACATGCCGAGCAGCTTAGATCTCAGGAGCTGGGAGGAGCGGTTGTCTGGGTCTCGGGCGAGCCGGCGCCGAACACAGGGGACACGGTCAAGGTCCCGTGGTCGCACGCCGACGCCTGGAATGAGGTGGTCAGCTGGCTGAAATCGTTGGGTGGGGTAACTTCGAGCTTTGCGGAGGCGGGACACGTCGTCTCGCCTCCGCTCGGGACGTCGCTGTAGCCGACGTTGAAGTAGGCGCTGTCCCCGGGTCCCAGCGACACTCTCGAGGCGGAGAAATCCGTGAAGGAGTAGCTGCCCCCGCGCACCGTCGTCTGCTGAGCCAGGGCCGCACCTGCAGAGTCGAGCAGCGCCGCCCCGGGAAAGCCCACGAGCGCACATGCGGTCGTGGAGGTGTTGCGGAGACCGAACGTCGCCTCGATCGTTCCCGCCGCTCCGCTCATCCCGAGCGTGCTCAATGACAACGAGGCGACCGCGCAGGTGGCTCCACCCGAGGTCGTCGAGGAGGAGGAGGAGGACGAGCTGGACGACCCGGTCGCAGATCCGTTGGTCGTCGACGACGGCTTCGCGCTCCCACCGCACGCCGCGAGCGACGTCGCGCCGGCGAGGGCCGCCACGACGAGGACCGACCTCGTTGCCAGACCCCGGAGAGAGCCGGCCGCGCTCAGGAGCTGAAGTCCTCGGGCCTGATCGTGTCGAGGAACTGGCGGAACTCGCCCACCAGCTCGTCCGGGCTGGCGTCGGAGTCCTCGTCCTCGTCCTCGGAGGGGAGCAGGATACCCTCGGCCTCCATGAGGTCGTCGGCGACGTACAGCGGGCTCCCGGTCCGCACAGCGAGGGCCACAGCGTCCGAAGGACGGCTGGAGACGCTGAGTGGTCCGTCGTCGCGCTTGAGTTGCAGCTCCGCGTAATAGGTGGCTGAGCGCAATTCTGTGATCACCACCCGTTCTAGGTGCGCGCCGAGCGCCTCGACCACGTCCCTCAGCAAATCGTGGGTCATGGGTCGCGGAGGCGACACGCCCTGGATCGCGAACGCGATCGCAGTGGCTTCGGGCGCACCGATGAAGATCGGCAGCGTCCTTCCGAGGCCTTCCGCCTCGGTGAGGAGCAGGACGGGCGTGTTCGATTGGAGGTCCACTCTCACAGCGCTCAGCCGCACTTCCACCATGCCTGAAACTTACCGCCCGTAGAGCTCTGCTACATGCGCGTCCGGGTCGGCCTCCAGCCGGCGTCGGTCGCCCGCCACCACGAATGGCAGGTTGCGGTATCGGCCCTCGATGTCCAGGCCGTAGCCCAAGAGCAGGTCGTCGCCGGTCTCGAAGCCCCTGAAGCGCACCGTCACCGGGACGATCCTGCGGGCCTGCCTGTCGAACAGGGCGCAGACCTCGAGCGACGCCGGGCCTCTCCTACGGAGCTCTCCCAGGACGTAGGTGCAGGTGAGGCCGGTGTCGACGACGTCCTCCACCAGGACGACCTCCCGGTCGCAAACGTCGTGATCGAGGTCTTTGGTTATCTGCACGCGTCCGGTTCCCGCGGTATAGGCCGATATCCCTAGGAAGTCGATCTGGCACGGCACGCTCGTCTGCCGCACCAGGTCGGCGAGGAAGAAGATGCTTCCCTTCAGTACCGCCACAAAGAGCATCCCGCGCGGGTAGGCGTCGGAGAGCTCGGCGCCAAGGCGTGCGGCAGCGGATGCCAGCTCGGTGTGGTCGTGGAGCACCGGCGGGCCGCCCTGCGAAGTCAACGGGAGTCCGCGACGTGCGGGCACCGCCATCTCTGCCCGGCTGTGGGCGCCGGGCGTGAGTCGTCGTCTGCGCGTGCCTCGTGGTCCCCGGCGGGCTCGACCCCGGTCCGGCTCTTCGGACCCTCAGCCGCCGAGCTGCTCACGAAGGCGGGTCTGCAGGAGCACGGTGCGCAGCTCCTGGCCTAGGCGGGACAGCTCGTCCACCGTCTCGTGAGCCCGTTGTCGCGACGCGGGGTTGCGCTGCTTCAACAGGGGTACGACGACTTGCTCGATGAATCCCGCCTCGCGCTGAACGGCCAGCAGGTGCAGACGCAGGTGACGAGCCTCCACCCCGAACTGGGCGAAGGCAGCAGCCAGGCGGCCGACCACCAGCGCGTCCTCGTCGAAGTAGGTGACGCCCCCGATCGTTCGGCCGGACAAGAGACAGTAGGACGCGAGCTGCTGTACCTCGGTGGGCTCCAACCCGCTCGCGCCCGCGAGCTCCTCGAGGGTCATGCTCGCCCCGGAGAAGGCCACCACTGGTGTCGGCGGGCTCGACCGCCGGGCCCGCCCGGTGCCCTGCGCGGTGCCGGCTGCGCTCGCCGCAGGCTGCCCCCGAGAGACGCCCTCGGAGCGCTCTCGTGCAGCGGCCGCCGCCTCCTCGGGCCGGCCGGGGGCCGGGATCGGGCGCTCCTGGAAACCGGCCACGTCCTCGGCGGCTCGCGGGCTGGAGGATCGTCCGCCTTGCGGTGCAACGGCGGTGGAATGCTCCTGCGACGACGCAGTCCCCTCTTCGCCCGCCGTCTCCGGCGGATCCAGGTCGGCCCCCGATCCACCGGCGGACGGTCCCGGATCGACGATCAGCACCGGGGCGGTGTGCTCACGAGCAGGCCCTGGCTCGTCACCGCGCGGGCTCAACACCTCGAGACCCGCGCGCGTGACCCTAGTCATCTCGCGGCCGTTGCCCTCTGTGGCCGACGTCTCCTCTTCGAGCCGGCCCTTTATCACCTTGAGGGGCAGGAAGTGCTCGCGCTGCTGGCGCAGCACCCAACGCAGCCGCTCCACATCGTCCTCGTAGAACTTTCTGTATCCGGAGGGGGTCCTCTCGGGGTTGACCAGTCCCTGGCTCTCGAGGAAGCGGATCTTGGAGATCGTCACGTCGGGGAACTCCTTGCGCAGCAGAGAAAGCACGTCCCCGATCGACAAATACGTGCGACTGCTCACAGCGACGCTCTCGTTGGGCGCGACGAATCGACGGCCTTCTGCCACCTCCGTCGGTCGGCGAAGGTCCCTCTCACTCGTCGGCCGCCGCCAGGTACACCAACTTGAACTTACCTATCTGGACCTCGTCCCCGGAGGCCAGCAACGACTCCTCGATGCGCTCGCGATTGACATAGGTGCCATTCAACGAACCCACGTCTCGTACCGCGTGACCGGAGTCCTGATGAACGAACTCAGCGTGGCGCCTCGAGACCGTGATGTCGTCGAGAAAGATGTCGCTCTCGGGATGCCGCCCCGCCCTGGTCACCTCGGAATCGAGGACGAAGCGGGCCCCGGCGTTGGGCCCGCGCTTCACCACTAGGAGGCCGGCGCCACTGGGACGATCGGGGAGGGTGACGGTGAGCTCGTCGTCGCCGGCCTCCCCCTGCGAATCCACGGGGTGGAGAGTCACCGTGGTGTCCGAGCTGGGCGAAGTGAGAACCGAGCCGCAAGAAGAGCAGAAGTTGGCGTCTGGGGGGTTGCGATGCCCGCAGTTGTTGCAGAACACCCCGTTCACGCTAGTCCCTCCCCTTCTCGGTTCCCGACGTCAGCCGGGAGCCGCCACTCACCAGTACGATCTCTGCGCGCCCGGCGTCGCCGGCTTCCTGCCCCCGCGTGGCGAGCCTGGGTCTACCCGGCGATGAGGTTCTCGTAGCCTGGCGCGTCCAGCAGGCTGTTGTAGGCGTCCGCATCAGCCGGCGAGATCTCGCAGATCCAGCCCTCCCCGTAGGGATCCGTGTTCATCTTCTCGGGCGCGTCGGCGAGCACGCTGTTGACGGCCGACACCTCTCCCGCCACGGGCGCGTAGATCTCTGAAACCGACTTGGTCGACTCCACCTCGCCGAGAACTCCCCCGGCGTCGACGCGCGATCCGACCTCAGGCAGAGTGACGAAGACAATGTCGCCCAGGGCGTCCTGGGCGTAGTCGGTGATCCCTACGCGCACCGACCCACCGTCCAGGCGGGCCCATTCGTGGTCGGAGGTGTAGCGGAGCTCGGACGGCACGTCCATCTCGGGGGACCCTAGTGCCTCTCAGCTCAGGCTCTGCCTGATGCGAACGGTCTGCTCCTGTGCTCGGGCGCGGGCGGCAGCCGCGGACGGTCCTTCGGCCCAGACGTGGGTGAGCGGCTCCTCGGGGTCGGGAAGCACCAGGGTCCAGCCGTCCTGCTCGGGCAGCTTGACGCCGTCGACAAGGATCACGGGCCGGCCCCTGGCCCGCTCGACGGCGGTCCGCATGACAGCGCCCTTCTGCTCCCAGGGCGTGACCACCTCCTCATGGGCGATGTGGACGGGCGGAAGGGCCTCGGTCAATTTCGACATGCGTTCGCCCGTGGACGCGAGCATCGCGAGCAGGTGGACGAGCGTCGCCACGGCGTCGAAGGCAGGGAGGAACCCGGGGAAGATGTACCCGCCGAGCTGGCTCGCCGCGAAGCACACCTCGCCACCGCTGGCGACCTCCATCAGGTGCGAGGCCGACAGCTTCGTCCAGGTGATCGTGGCGCCTGCTGATGCGGCGATGCGCTCGGCCGCTGTCGGCGCCGCCACCGGTAGCGCCACCTTCGCCGAGGGCACGGTGGACGAGACGAGGTCCACCAAGAGCAGGAGTGCCTCGTCGTCGCTCAGGACCCGGCCTTCGTCGTCGACCAGGGTCAAGTGCTCGCCTCCAGGATCGATCACCGCTCCCAGGTCCGCTCCCGAAGCGCGCACGAGGTCCGCGACACCTCCGGCAGCCGCGGCACGGTCCGCGGGGGCGACCGCCGCCGTCACGGCGTAGGGGTTCACGACGAGCACGTCCGCTCCGAGTTTGGCGAGGACGTTCGGCATGACGAAGCTGACGGTACCGAACGAGTAGTCGAGCACAAGCTTGAACGCGCGCCGTGCGATCGCGCCGACATCGACAGCGCTCATCAAGGCGGCCGTGTAGTGCTCGAGGGTCCTGGGAGGGAAACCGATGTCCCCAATCTCGAACCCGAGCGCACGACGGAATTCCTCGCGGTGGTAGAGGCGTTCGATCTTCCGCTGGGAGGCCTCTGCGATGTCGGTGCCGTCGGAGTCGAAGATCCGGATAGTGACGGATTGCGGGTCGTCCTCCACCAGGCGGACCGTGACCCCGCCCAAGCTCTGCCCGGTGCGGACCTGGAAACGGGTCACGGGCACCGTCGCCACCTCGAGGTCGTCCACGTTCACCCCTGCGGCGTTGCAGCCCACCATGATGGCCCTCTTGAGCACCCGGGCGGCTCGAGACGTGTCGCGCGATGAAGCGATGGTCGCACCTTTCTCGAGAGTGCTCGCCCATGCCAACGAGAGGCGCATCGCGAGGTCCGGTGAAATGTCGACATTCGCCAGGCCGGTGATCCCGTCGCGACCGAACATCGTGCGGGCGCCCCGGGACTCCCAAACGATCGACGTGTTGACTATGGCACCCGATTCCACCGTCTTGAACGGGTAGACCTTTACTCCTGACTTGATGACCGCGTGGGCTCCCACAAACGTCTCGTCGCCGAGTACGACCCCTTCCTCGCAGCGCGCGCCCTGACGCAGGTCGCAGGACCGTCCGAGGATGCACCCGTCGAGCCTGACCAATGGGCCGACGAAGCCGTTGTCGTGGACGACGGTACGAGTTAGCGACGCGCGGTCGCCGATCCGGACGTTGGCACCGATGACGCAGTACTCGCCGACCTCGGCGTTTGGGCCGATGTAGCAGTTGTCCCCGATCAACGCCGGCCCGTCGATGGTGGCGGAGGGGTGCACCTCGGTTCCCTTGCCGAGCCACACCCCAGGGCGCAAGGGAAAACCTTCGATGTCGACCCGAACGCGCTCGTCGAGGATGTCCTGGTGCGCGCGCACGTAGGCGTCGAGCGTGCCCACGTCTTCCCAGTAGCCGGCCGCCACGTAGCCGAACATGGGCTCTTTGGCCGTCAGCACCGCCGGGAACACCTCTTCGGAGAAGTCGACCGGGCGGCCCTCGGGAATGTATTCGAAGATCTCGGGCTCGAGGACGTACACGCCGGTGTTGACGGTGTCGCTGAACACCTGGCCCCAGTTGGGCTTCTCGAGGAACCGGTCGATCGACCCGTCGTCGCGGGTGATCACGATCCCGAACTCGAGCGGGTTCTCCACCGCCTTGAGAGCGATGGTCGCGAGTGCGCCCTTCGATACGTGGTAGTCGAGAAGAGCTCCGAGGTCGATGTCGGTCAGGACGTCGCCCGAAATGACTACGAAGCGCTCATCGAGCTGCTCGCGAGCGTTTCTGACGGAACCCGCCGTACCGAGAGGCGCTTCCTCAATGGCGTAGGCCATTCGCACCCCGAATTCCGATCCGTCGTCGAAATAGCTGCGGACGACGTTGGGCATGAAGGCGACGGTCACGACCACGTCGTCGAAGCCGTGGCGCTTGAGCAACGACACGACGTGCTCCATCATCGGCTTGTTGGCCATGGGGAGCATCGGTTTCGGCTGGTTGGACGTGAGAGGGCGCAGGCGGGCTCCCTCACCCCCGGCCATGATCACCGCCTTCACGGCAGCATCATTCCACGGCGCCCCGGGCGGCCGGCCTCGAACGACCGGCGCGGCCGGCACGCAGCGCCTTGCGGGCGGCCGGCACGTAGCTGAAGGCAGCCAGCCAGGCGAGGGCAAGGCCAGGCACCGCGCACACCCACGCAAAGACCCCTATGGGCTGCTGCCAGCCGGCGGTGCCGTGCGCCAACAGGAAAGCGGGGTACGCGAACATGAGGCCGAAAGTCCCCGCCTTTCCCACCCACAGCACGTCGATGCGCTCGGCTCCCAAGAGACCCAGGACGACCACAGTCGCGGACACGAGCGCTTCGCGCACGAGCGTCGCGAGACCGAACCACAGGGGAACCGCACCTCTCACGATGATGGAGATGACGGCCGTGCCGACGAGTATCCGGTCGGCGGTCGGGTCGAGGACCTTGCCAAGGGTCGACACCTGGTGGAAGCGTCGAGCAGCGAATCCGTCGACGAAGTCGCTCGCCCCCAGCACAGCGAGGAGCACGGCGGCCGCCGTCTGGCGATGGGCGCCGAAGAGGAGCCAGACGAACACCGGCACGAGCCCGAGGCGCAGCACCGTTATTGAGTTCGGGACGGTCAGGACACGGTCCACGGACCCCTCCGGGCGGCCCACCGGATGCTCCGACGCGTCTCCGGGTCCCACGCCTGCATTGTAAGAGGTCCAGCAGCCGCTGCCTGTGGTACGCAGTGGAAGTGCCGATACTCGAGCCCTTCGCGGGCCTGCGATACGACCCTTCGATCCCGCTCGACGACGTCATCGCCCCCCCCTACGACGTGGTCGGTCCGCGGCAGAGGGCGCTCCTCGCAGATCGTCACCCGGCGAACTCGATACACGTAGAACTACCGGTCGACGACACGAGCAGCGGCACCGACCGGTACCAAGTGGCCGCCGAGATTCTCGGCTCTTGGGTGCGTGAGGGCGTCGTCCTGCGAGACAGCGCGCCTTGTCTGTACTCCTATCAGATGACCGAGCCGAACGGCGCGACCACCAATGGGGTGATTGGAGCCCTCGGCTGCGATCCTGCAGCCGGCGACGTCCTGCCTCACGAGCAGACCATCCCCAAGGACATGAGCGATCGCCTCGACCTGCTTCGCGCCTGTCGTGCCAACCTCTCCCCCATCTGGGGCTTGTCGCTCACAGAAGGCCTGTCGAAGATCTACGCGCCATCGGTGGCGTCGGATCAGGAGGCTACCGACGACTCGGGTGTGCTCCACCGGTTGTGGGTGATCGACGACCCGGCGACTATCGAGTCAGTCACCTTGGCGGTCGCTGAGTCTCCCGTGGTGATCGCCGACGGCCACCACCGCTACGACACCGCCGGGGCGTACCGTGCCGAGCGGCGTGCGGCCAACCACGGGGCCCCGGGGGGATACGACTCGGTGATGGCTCTCGTCGTCGAGCTCGCCGAGGAGCAGCTCTCGGTGGGTGCCATCCATCGCGTGCTGAGCCTGCCGCCGGGCGAGCTGCCGGCCGGGGAGGGTCTTGTGGACCTGCTTCGGCGCTGGTTCGAATGCGAGCGGGTCGGAGATCCCACCGAGCAGCTCGCAGGCGAGCTGGTGGCCGCCAGAACGCTTGCCCTCTTGACGCCCTCGGGCGCATGGGCGCTCAGCGCGCTGCCGGAGTCCTACGAGGCGGCGGGATCCGACCTCGACTCGAGCCTCGTCTCGTTGGCGCTCGTCGCGCTCGACGGGGCCGCGGTGAGCTTCGTCGACGACTGGCGAGACGCCGCCCGAGCCGTGAGCAATGACGAGGCGAGCGCCGCATTCCTCCTGAGGCCTGTCACCGTGACCCAGATATCCGCGTGGGCGCGCTCGGGAAGACGCATGCCGCCGAAGAGCACCTATTTCCACCCCAAGCCCCGCACCGGGATGGTCTTCAGGACCTTGGAGGTTTGACCCGGGCAGAACGCGCGCGAATGGGCCCGTGCGCGAAAAAGGGAACGGGAGACGCGGCGACACCCTTTGCCACGGCCCGGTGAGCCGCGGCTTCGCCGCGTCCGACCCGTTCCTCTGCCCCCCGAAGGCACCCGCAAACGCGCGGTTCGGGTGCCCCCCTCGGTATCGACCCCCTACTCCCTTTAGTTGAGCGATTTTCCGAGAATCGGGAAAATTTCGTCCCGGGTCTGCCTATCCGCTGGACCTCTTATTCGACGGTCCAGGTGCCACCGGAGGTGAGCAGGCCGGCGAGGTCGCCCGGGCCTTTGCGCTCGTTGGCCTCGAGCAACTGATGCGCCATGGCGTCTGCGTACTCCGGGCGCTCGACGGCTCTGAACACGCCGATGGGAGTCGGCTCGTAGGGCCCTGCGGCCAGCCGTGAGAGCTGGAAGGCGAGGCCCGGGTCCTCGCGGCTCTCGTCGTGGACCAGAAGGGCCTCCTCCCCCACCTCGCTGACGGCGCAGATGCGCAGGCGGCCGTCGGGGCCAAGGACCACGCCGTGCTGCGCGTCGGCACCGAAACGAATCGGCGCCCCGTGCACGAGAGGGATCAGGTTGTCCGCTCGCGCGTCGCGACCAGTGATCTTCTCGAACGCGCCGTCATTGAACACGTTGCAGTTCTGGTAGATCTCCACGAATGCGGCGCCGCGGTGCTCGTGCGCACGGCGGAAGGTCTCCTGCATGTGCTTTCGATCCATGTCGTGGGTGCGGGCAACGAACGTCGCCTCCGCCCCCAGGGCCAGGCTGACCGGGTTGAAGGGGGTCTCGAGCGAGCCGAATGGCGTCGACTTCGTCACCTTGCCCAGCTCGGAGGTCGGTGAGTACTGGCCCTTCGTGAGTCCGTATATCTGGTTGTTGAAGAGCAGGATCGTCAGGTTCACGTTTCGTCGGAGCGCGTGTATCAGATGGTTGCCTCCGATGGAGAGGGCGTCGCCGTCGCCCGTGACCACCCACACGTCCAGATCGGGGCGGGTGACGGCCAGCCCGGTGGCGATAGCCGGGGCACGCCCGTGGATCGAGTGCATGCCGTAGGTGTCCATGTAGTACGGAAAACGCGCCGCGCACCCGATCCCCGAGACGAACACCGTGCTCTCCCGGCGCACCCCGAGCTCGGGCATGAGCATCTGGACGGCTGCGAGGATCGAGTAGTCCCCGCACCCCGGGCACCATCTCACCTCCTGGTCCGACGTCCAGTCCTTGCGGGTGGTCACGGGCACCTGCGTGTCTGTCATCGCGGCGCTCTCTTCGAGAGCGGCGATGACGGCCGTGCTCTGCTCATTGGTTCGCTCGCCTTCGTCTCGCTCACTAGCTGGCCACGTCTTCCTCGGCCTCGCTCGTGTTGGAGTCAACCCCGAGCATCTCGAGGACCGCCTCCTCGATCTGTGCGGCGCGGAAAGGCACTCCCTGCACCTTCGTGAGCGACCTGGCATCGACGAGGAACTCGGCGCGCACGAGGCGCACCAGCTGGCCGAGATTCGCCTCGGGTACCAGCACCTGCGCATACGAACGGAGAACCTCGCCCAGGTTTCGGGGGAACGGGTTCAGGTGCATCAAATGGGCGTGCGCGACCTTCGCACCACGCGCCCTCACCCGGCGAACGCCGGCGGCGATCGCTCCGTACGTGGAACCCCATCCGAGCACCAGGACCTGGGCTCCCCCGAGCCCGTCGGGGTCGTCTACCTCCAGCGCGGGGATGTCGCTCGCTATCCCGGCGATCTTGGCCGCGCGCAGATGGACCATCTTCTCGTGGTTCTCGGGGTCGTAGGAGACGTTCCCCGAGCCGTCCTCCTTCTCGAGGCCCCCTATCCGGTGCTCGAGACCCGGCGTCCCCGGCAGTGCCCAAGGCCTGGCGAGGGTGCGTTCGTCGCGCACGTAGGGCCAGAAGACCTCCCTGCCGTCGGCGTCGGTGTGGTTGGGCTCGCTGGCGAACTCGACCTGAAGGTCGGGAAGCTCCTCGACATCGGGCAGGCGCCAGGGCTCGGACCCGTTGGCGAGGTAGCCGTCGGACAACAGCAGCACCGGTGTGCGGTACTTGGTCGCAATCCGCACGGCCTCGATGGCCGCATCGAAGCAGTGCGACGGGGTGCGGGGCGCGACTATTGGCACCGGCGACTCGCCGTGACGACCGTACATCGCGTGGAGCAGATCCGACTGCTCGGTCTTCGTGGGCAGGCCGGTCGAAGGGCCCCCTCGCTGGATGTCGATCACCACCAGCGGGAGCTCGAGGCTCACAGCCATACCGATCGACTCGGACTTCAGGTCGATGCCAGGGCCGCTCGTCGTCGTCACTGCCAACGACCCACCGAACGCGGCACCGATCGCCGCTCCTATCCCTGCGATCTCGTCCTCGGCCTGGATGGTTCGGATTCCGAACTCCTTGTGCTTGGAGAGCTCGTGGAGGATGTCGGAGGCCGGCGTGATCGGGTAGGAACCGAGGAAGATCGGCAGCCGCGCCTGGTGCGAGGCGGCGATCAACCCCCAGGCCAGAGCCGTGTTGCCGGTGATGTTGGTGTAGGTGCCCTTGTGCAGAGCGGCGGGCCGGACCTGATAGTTGGACTCGAAGAGCTCGGCGGTCTCGCCGAAGGCGTGCCCCGCACGAAAGGCCCGGCTGTTTATCTCGCAGATCGCAGGCGAGGCTTCGAAGCGTTTGGCGATCCACTCGAGGGTCGTGTCGACCGGCCGGCTGTAGAGCCAGCTGACGAGCCCCAGGGCGAAGAAGTTCTTTGCGCGCTCCGCGTCGCGGGGCTTGACACCGATCTCCTTGCCCACCTCCATCGTGAGCGAGGTCATCGGCACTTCGTAGACGGTGTAGCCGGACAAGCTCCCGTCGGTGAGAGGGTTGCCGCTGTAGCCCGCCTTCTCGAAGGCCCGCTCGTCGAAAGCGTCGACGTTGACGATCAGGGTCCCGCCGCCCGTGACCGACGGGAGGTTCGCCTTCAGTGCAGCAGGGTTCATCGCCACCAGCACGCTCGGCGAGTCGCCTGGGGTCAGAATGTCGTGGTCCGAGATGTGGACCTGGAACGCGGACACCCCTGCGAGGGTCCCTGCGGGAGCACGGATCTCTGCTGGGAAGTCGGGGAGGGTCGCGGTGTCGTTGCCGAAAAGGGAGCTGACGGTCGTGAACTGAGTACCGGTCAGCTGCATTCCGTCGCCGGAGTCGCCGGCGAACCGGATCACGACCCGGTCCAGCTCGATCGTAGGTGGCTGTGTCGCGGTGGACACTGGTCCTCCGTATCTGCGCGCCCTGGCCCGGCAGGCGATGCCACCGGAGCCCCAGCTGGGCGCGTTGCGCGTCTTTGCGGCTTCTGACGCGAGCATACCGCCCGGTAGGCGGCCGGCTGGCCCTGGTGGGGGCCCCTCGAAAGCTCGGAGCGGGAGAGCCGCAGGCCCGCCTGGCCAAGCCTTATCGGCGTCGCTCTCGGGCGAAAGAGCCCGGGAGACCCGCCCTAGGCGATGGTCACCGAACTGTCGAGGAAGACGTCCTGGACCGCGTGGAGCAGCTCGACCCCGTCCCGCATCGGGCGCTGGAAGGCCTTGCGGCCCACGATCAGGCCGGTGCCGCCCGCTCGCTTGTTGATCACGGCCGTACGCACCGCCTCGGCCAGGTCGTCGGCACCCTTGGACTCCCCCCCGGAGTTGATCAAGCCGATGCGGCCGGCGTAGCAGTTGAGGACCTGCCAGCGGGTGAGGTCCACCGGATGGTCGGTGGTGAGCTGCTCGTAGACGAGAGGATCGGTCTTCCCGAAGGAGAGCGCCGGGTAGCCCCCGTTGTACTCGGGCAGCTTCTGCTTTATCAGATCCGCCTCTATCGTCACCCCGATGTGGTTCGCCTGACCGGTCAGGTCGGCAGCCAGGTGATAGTCGGCTTCAGCGGTCTTGAAGGCGGGGTTGCGCAGGTAGCACCAGAGCACTGTGAAGAGACCGAGCTGGTGGGCCTGCTCGAACGCGGCGCGGACCTCCTGCAGCTGCCGGTCCGACTCGTCCGAACCGAAGTAGATGGTCGCACCCACCCCGATGGCGCCGAGGTCGGCGGCCTGACGGGCCGACCCGAACATCACCTGGTCGTATTGGCTCGGGTAGTGCAGGAACTCGTTGTGGTTGAGCTTCGCTATGAACGGAATGCGGTGCGCGTACCGTCGCGCGACGACGCCGAGGCCCCCGAGGGTGGTGGCGATGGCCGAGGAGCCTGCCTCGAGGGCCAGCTCGACCAGGTTTGCCGGGTCGAAGTAGGCCGGGTTCTTGGAGAAGCTCGCCGCGGCCGAGTGCTCGATTCCCTGGTCCACCGGGAGGATCGACAGGTAACCCGTCCCGCCGAGACGCCCGTGGCCGTAGATGGTCGCCAGGTTGCGCACGACGGGGATCGGGCGGTCCGTGGCGGACAGGACCCTGTCCACGTAGTCGGGGCCGGGGAGCGACAGCTCGTCCGACGTGACCCCCTTGCACTGGTGTGCGAGCAGGTACTCGGCCTCTTTGCCGAGAATCGCCTCGATGTCGGTGGCCATTCGCCGAGCCTACCGGGCCGCCGCCGACCGCTCCTGCGACACGGCCGGACGCGAACGCCCGGGGTCGGGTTCCCGCAGGTTGCCCGCAGCCCAGCTACGGGGCGCCGAGGATCGCCTTCACGGCGCGTTCCACCCCGGCGTCGTCCACGTCGTTGTGGGTGACGAACCTGCAGACCCCGGGTGCGATCGTGCCGGCCAGCACCCCTTCACCACGAAGGTGAGCCAGTAGCCGGCTCGTGTCGTCGTGGGCGAAGACGACGATGTTGGTGGTGCAGGAACCCGGCTCGCAGCCGGCTCGAGGCCAACGCTCGGCTACTGCCTCCGCCAGACGCCTGGCGCGGTGGTGGTCCTCGGACAGGCGCTCCACCATCGTCCGCATCGCCACGAGGCCCGCCGCCGCGATGACACCTGCCTGGCGCATGGTGCCCCCGAGGCGTTGGCGCTCGAGGCGTGCAGCCTCGATCACGTCCGCCGACCCGGCAAGCAACGAGCCGACCGGGGCGCACAGGCCCTTCGACATACAGGTCATCACCGTCGAGCACTCGCCGGCGAGCTCGCGCGCCGGCACGCCGGTGGCCACCTCTGCGTTGAAGAGCCTCGCGCCGTCCATGTGGACCGGCACCCGAACTGCCGCCCGGGCTACCGAGCTGAGCTCAGCCAGGCTCCACGGCACCCCGCCCGCGGGCATGTGGGTCTGCTCGACGCACACCAGCGCGACCCGCGGTTGATGGTGGCCAGACGCCTCGATCGCCCACGAGACGTCGCGGGGCGAGATCGTTCCGTCGTCGTCGTCTACGAGGTGGAACTGCACCCCGGCGTTCGCCGCCGCAGCCCCCTGCTCGTACACGACGATGTGCTGGCGGCGCCCGGCCACCACGAGCGACCCCGGGTCGCACAGTGTGCGCAGCGCCACCTGGTTGGCCATCGTGCCCGACGGCACGAAGACCGCGGACTCCTTGCCGACCTTCTCGGCGTAGGCCTCTTCGAGAGCTCGGACAGTCGGGTCCTCGCCGTAACCTTCGTCACCCACCTCGGCGTCGTACATCGCCTGGCGCATCTCCGGTGTCGGACGCGTGACCGTGTCGCTGCGCAGGTCGACGAGCTCCGTGGGCACCGGACGAAATCTACGAGCCGGCCGCCCTGCGCGCTCTGCGACGAGGACGGCCCAGGTCGCCGAGCCTCTGTCGCGCGTCGGCGAGGTCGGGGTCGGCCCTCGCCACGCGAGCGAACAGCTCGCGCGCCCCCGCGAAATCCCCGGCGCGCTCGTAGAGGTCGGCCAACACGTACCACTGGCGCAAGTGGCGCTCGGCCGGATGTCGGAGGTCGCGCTGCGCACCGGCCGCTACCAGTAGATCGACTGCAGAGCCGAGCTCGCCGCGATCGGCCCTCTGAGCGGCCAGCACGAGGCGCCCCTCGAAGAGCACGTCCACGGGTGCGGAGCAAGCCCGCAATTCCGCCCAGAGCTCCTCGACGCGGCGATGGTGTCCAAGAGCCCGGTGGCAGTCCATGATCACCGGAAGTTGGTTCGGGTCGCCGCCAGTGAGGGACCGCGCCGCCTCGAGGTTCGAGACCGCCTCCCGCCATCGTCCCAGCCGGTAACACACGAGCCCGTGCAGCTCCCGGACAGAAGCCGACTCGGGGACCTGGCCCGCGAGCACGCGCGTGATCCGGAGCGCCTCGGGGTAGCGGTCGCGCCGGTAGGCGGCGGCTGCACGCTCGAGCCGTTCGGAGAAGCCCCTCGCCCGTCCGCGGCCCACGGCCCCGGCCAGCTCGTCCACCACGGTCTGCGGCAGCGACCCCAGCTCACCGGCCCCGGAACGCCG
The DNA here is from genome assembly GCA_035509915.1 of Acidimicrobiales bacterium. Taxonomy (GTDB): domain Bacteria; phylum Actinomycetota; class Acidimicrobiia; order Acidimicrobiales; family UBA8190; genus Bog-564. Next base: position 15,336 of record DATKIB010000054.1, read on the forward strand.
AGTGGACGGACCCGACGGCGCCCACGGACGCGCCTGCGACGACCCGGGACCCGAACGCCCGCCGCGAGAAGCCTCGACCTGATCGAGCTCTTCCTCCAGGACCCAACGCTCCTCGGAGCGGAGGGGCCTTGCCTGTCGTGGGGCGGGCCTCGCCGGCGCTCCAGGCGCCGGATCGGGGAGCGAGATCGAGCGCGCCCCCCTGCGGGCCACGCCTCCCCAGGTCCGCGGGGGTTCGGCCTTCGCCGGTCCGGTCCGGTCGGTGGGTCTCCCCCGCCTGGGGCGTGCGCCAGAAGGGGCACCGCTTGGTCCTACCCGACCACGTCCTCCCTGCTCACGGCTGCGGTTAGCCCCCTCCTGGCCCCCGCGCCGGCGGTCCGGTCGCCCGCCCCGGCCCGAGGCTGCGTCCCGTGGCATCGGGTGGAGTGTAACGACCCCGAAACGGGTAACGCGGCTAACGCGGACACGAATGTGTAACGTTTTCGTCACCTGGCGTCCCAGAACCCGTTGGGCCGGCCGCCGGGTGTCGGATCCGCAGCCGAGACGGAGGGGAACAAATGCAACGCACGAAGACGCTGGTGACGATCTTCGGGAGCATGGCCATGGCGGCGCTCCTACTGGCGGCCTGCTCCTCCAGCCCCAGCTCCTCGGCGCCCGGCGCCACGGGCGCCACCGGCGCCACCAAGGGAGGCGTCCTGAAGCTCGTCGGCCAGGGCGACGTTGACTTCATGGACACTGCCGACGGTTACTACGACGTCACTTACACCCTCGATCGCGCCATAGCGCGCCAGCTCTACACCTGGCCCACGGGCACGACCCTCGCGTCTGAGCTCAACCCGGTGCCTGACCTCGCTACGAGCATGCCGACAATCACCAACGGTGGGAAGACCTACACGATCACGATCCGCACAGGCGCGATGTGGGACACCAAGCCGGCGCGGCAGATCACCGCCCAGGACGAGGTGACCGGGATGAAGCGGCTGTGCAACCCCGCATCACCTACGGGTGCGCCGGGCTACTTCGAGAACACGATCGTGGGCATGCAGTCCTACTGCACCGCGTTCGCCAAGGTCGGCACCGACGTGACGAGTATCGACAGCTTCATGAACACTCACGACATAGCGGGGGTGAAGGCCACCGGGCCCGAGACCATCCAGTTCAATCTGACCCAACCCGCCTCGGACTTCATCGACATCCTGTCGCTGCCGTTCTCCTCCCCGGTCCCGAAGGAGGAGCTCGCGTACGTGCCCGCTAGCCCGCAGCTGGCCCAGCACTTCGTCTCCGACGGCCCCTACACGATCAAGAGCTACGTGCCCAACACCTCCATCGACCTAGTGCGCGACCCGGCCTGGAATCCTTCGACCGACAGCGTGCGCAAGGCGTATGTCAACGAGATGCAGGTCACAGAAGGTGTGGCCGAGAACACGACTGCCCTGCAACAGATCCAGGCCGGCACCGAGGACGTGTTCTGGGACCAGAACGTGCCGACCGCCGCGCTCGCGGGCATGGTGGCGGACAACGACCCGAACCTCGTCTTAGGTCCGGACGGCAACAACTACATAACGATCAATCCCTACATCTCGATCAACCTGCAGAGCCCGAACAACGGTGGCGCTCTGAGCAAGCTGCCGGTGCGGCAAGCGCTCGAGTACGCCATCAACAAGTACGCCGACTCACAGGTCTACGGCGGGTCGGCCGTGTCCGGCGTGCTCGACCAGATGATTCCGAGCGGGAGCGTCGGCTACGTATCCGGCTACGACCCTTATCCGAGCCCGAATGGCCAGGGTGACCCGACCAAGGCCAAGCAGCTTCTGGCCTCGGCCGGGTACTCCCCCGGCCAGATCACGCTCAAGCTGATCTACCGCACGAACACGGTGCACCCGCAGATCGCACAGACGGACCAGGCGGCGCTCCAGGCAGCCGGCTTCAACGTGCAGTTGATACCGGTAACCCCGGCGAACACGATCTACACGAGCTATTTGGAGAACCCGACCGCTTCGAAGAACGGGTCCTGGGACATAGCGGAGCCCGGCTGGATACCCGACTGGTTGGGTAACAACGGGCGTTCGGTGATCGAGCCCCTGTTCGACGGGCGGACCTACGGGCCCAACACGCAGGACTACGGGGACTACAACAGCACGACCGTCAACAGCGACATCGACCACGCCTTGGCGGCCACGACCACGGCCCAGGCGACCTCTTACTGGCAAGCGGCAGCCAAGCAGATCATGGCGGATGCCGCTGTGGTGCCGGTGGGCGCCCAGAAGGTGGCCGAATACCACTCCTCGCGGGTGCACAACTGCGAGTTCTGGTGGCCTGGCGAGAACTGCGACATCACCAACGTCTGGCTCAGCAGCTGACGCCGCAAGCCTCGGCGACCAAAGGTCGCCGAGGTGCGACGGCACGCATGGTCTACGAGGCCGATGGGCCTGGCGTGGCACGGACTCCGCTCGGGACCCCGTGCCACGTAGATTGACAGTGGCCGGCGCGCGGAGGCTATGAACGGTGCTGCTCGAGGTGGAGGGGCTGACTGTCTCCTTCCCGACCCCCGACGGGGTCGTGGAGGCCGTGCGGGGCATCGATTTCTCCGTCGACCGCGGCAGGACCCTGGGCATCGTGGGCGAGTCCGGATCGGGCAAGAGCGTGGCCACTCAGACGATCCTCGGGCTCACCCGGGGAGCCCAGGTGGCGGGCACGGCCCTCTTCGAAGGTCGGGACTTGCTCACGATGACCACAGCCGAGCTGCGCGCCGTGCGCGGAGCCAAGATCGGCACCATCTTCCAGGACCCGCTCTCGAGTCTGCACCCCTACTACCGGATTGGTTGGCAGATCGCCGAGGCGATCAGGGCGCACGAGAAGATCTCTAGGTCCGACGCCCACAGGCGCGCCGTCGAGCTGCTCGGCTTGGTGGGAATTCCCCAGCCCGACAAGCGAGTCGACGACTACCCACACCAGTTCTCGGGAGGCATGCGCCAGCGGGCAATGATCGCGATCGCCCTGGCCTTGCACCCCGCCCTGCTGATCGCCGATGAGCCCACGACGGCGCTCGACGTCACGGTGCAGGCACAGATCATCGAGCTCATCAAGCACCTCCAGGGTGAGTTCGGAACCGCTGTGATAATGATCACCCACGATCTCGGGGTGATCGCCGACATGGCTCACGACGTGATGATCATGTACGCGGGGAAGGCCATGGAGCAGGCGGATCGCCGCAGCATCTACTACCAGCCGCACCACCCTTACACCTCCGGCCTCCTCGCCTCGCTCCCGCAGAGCGGCAAGGAGGGACAGCGGCTTTCGCCGATAGCCGGCCAGCCTCCCAGCCTGATCAACCCGCCTGGAGGATGTCCCTTCCACCCCCGCTGCTCGTTCGTGATGCCCAAGTGCCGCACCGAGCCTCCGCCGTTCGTGCGCGTCGGCGGCACATCGGTCCACCGTTCGGCCTGCTGGTTGCCTTCGGACCTGACCGGGACCTCCTCGGAGGTCGACGCCAAGCGCCACAGGGCCTCCGAGGCTGCCGGCGGATCGGTGGCGGTCGGTGTCCCGGGGACGAGCGACCTCGGGTCCGGGGACGTTTCGTCGTCTTCGCCGTCGTGGTGAACCCCGCGGGCACTGAAGGATCGTCGACCGGCGCTCTCGTCCGGCTGGAAGGGGTGACCAAGCACTTCCCGGTACGAGGCGGGGGCTTTTGGCGCCGGGGCTCCGAAGTGGTGCACGCGGTGGACAACGTGACCATCGATGTGATGCGAGGCGAGACGCTCGGGCTCGTGGGAGAGACCGGTTGCGGAAAATCGACGCTGGCTCGTTGCATCACACGGCTCGTCGACCTGACCTCGGGCACCGTCCTTCTCGATGGCGAGGACATCTCGAAGCTGGGTCGCAGACGCATGCGACCGTACCGACGCCGCATGCAGATGGTCTTCCAGGACCCGTACGGCTCGTTGAACCCGCGCCGGCGCGTCGGCTCCATAATCGGCGACCCCTTCGCCATCCACGGGGTGGCTAAGGGTGAGGAGCGCAAGAAGCAAGTCCAGCACCTGATGGAGCTCGTCGGGTTGAACCCCGAGCACTACAACCGATTCCCGTCGGACTTCTCCGGTGGGCAACGGCAACGTATCGGCGTGGCACGCGCTCTAGCGCTCCAGCCGCAGCTGATTGTCGCCGACGAGCCGGTGTCCGCACTCGACGTGTCGATCAGGGCTCAGGTCATCAACCTCCTTGCAGATGTCCAAGAGGAGTTCCATCTGACCTACGTCTTCATCACTCACGATCTCTCCGTGGTGCGCCACGTGTCGGACCGTGTGGCCGTGATGTACCTGGGCCAGGTGGTCGAGCTCGCGCCACGCGAAGACCTCTATTCGCGTCCGCGACATCCGTACACGAAGGCCCTCCAGTCGGCGATCCCCCTTCCCGATCCCGACGCGGCGGACAAGCGGACCCGCGCCGTGCTCGGGGGCGACGTGCCCTCCCCCATCCAGCCTCCTTCGGGGTGCCGCTTCCACCCCCGCTGCCCGAAGGCGCAGGACCGTTGCAAGATCGAGGAGCCGGTCCTCGAGGTGAAGCCGGGTGACCTCGCAGGCCACCTCGTCGCCTGTCACTTCCCCCTCGCCGATGGTGAGGAGTTGCCGAGCCGCGGCGAGGTGACCGTGATCACTCCCAATGCCGAGGGGACCCCCACCGAGTCGACTGGTGCTGAGGCCACCAGTGCCGAGGCGACCAAGCCGTGACGACCCTCGGCGGACTGACAGCGGAGACCCTGGCGGGCCCACCGGCGGTGGGCGCCGACGGGGTCGAGCCGAGGGTCATCGAGGGACGCAGTCCCTGGCAGCTGGCATTCGAGCGGCTGCGCCACGACCGTGTGGCAATCGGTTCGTCGGTGGTGATCGTGCTGATCGCGGCAATGGCGGTATTCGCCCCTCTGGTGGCGCACATAGTCGGTCACGGTCCCAACACCCAGTACCGCACCACCGGCCTCACCCAGGCCGGCATCCCCGTCGGGCCGAGCTCGACATTCCTCCTCGGAACCGACGAACTCGGGCGTGACGTGCTAGTCCGCGTCTTCTACGGAGCGCAGATCTCTCTGCTCGTCGGCGTCGTGGCTAGCGGCATTGCGGTCGCGGTCGGAGTGCTACTCGGCATGTTGGCCGGATACCTGGGTCGTGTGGTGGACACGGTTCTCGCCAGGTTCTTCGACGTGGTACTCGCGATGCCGTATCTCGTGTTCGCCATCGCGTTGTTCGCGGCTCTTCAAGACCGCGGGGGCCTCGCACTGTCGATCGCCGTGATCTCGTTCTTCTCCTTCGCATCGGTGGCCCGAATAGTGCGCGGCCAAGTGCTGTCGATCAAGGAGAAGGAGTACGTAGAGGCGGCCCGCTCCCTGGGAGCCAACTCTTGGCGAATCATGTTCGTCGACATCCTGCCGAACGTGATGGCGCAGGTCATCGTGTACTTCACACTTCTCGTGCCACTCTCCATCGTGTTCGAGGCGACGCTTGCGTTCCTCGGCATCGGGGTCCTGCCGCCGACGGCGGACTGGGGAAGCATGCTGAGCGAGTCGATCCAGTACTACCAGGTCGCGTGGTGGTACCTCGTCTTCCCGGGCCTGGCGCTGCTGCTGACCACCCTTTCGTTCAACCTGCTGGGGGACAGCGTCCGCGACGCATTCGACCCCCGCTACAACCGCGTGTTCAGGCGCAAGGTGCGGGGTTAGCCACATGGCCCGGTTCCTCATGCGGCGCATCCTCTTGGGCGTGATCGTCATGTGGGCCGTGGCGACACTCGTCTTCATCATGTACTACGTCGCTCCGCACGATCCGGCGCGCCTCATTGCCGGCAGGGGCGCAACCGCAGCCACTCTCGCCGACGTCAAACGCCGCCTCGGTCTGAACCAGCCAATTATCGACCAGTACGGCCATTACATGTGGCGCCTTCTCCAGGGGAACCTCGGTTACTCGTACTTCAACTCCGAGCCTGTCACTACGATCATCGGCCGAGAGCTCCCTGTCACGGCGTCGCTGGCGTTTGGGGGTGCTGTCATTTGGCTAGTGCTCGGGGTGTTCTCGGGAGTCCTCGCCTCGACCCATCCCAGGTCGATCGCCGACCGCGCGGTCACCTCACTCGCGTTGTTCTTCTACTCCATGCCCACGTTCCTCCTGGGCCTGCTCCTCCTCCTGCTCCTCTTCTACCGGCTGCATGTGGCCGGATTCGATTTCTTCCCAGGTGGCGGTTACGTGGGGCCCACCACGAGCGTCTACCAGTGGTTCACGCACATGATCCTGCCCTGGATCACCCTCGCCTTGGTCACGGCTGCCACCTATTCGCGCCTCACAAGGGGGTCCATGCTCGACGTCCTCGGAGAGGACTACATCCGGACGGCGCGCGCGAAGGGGCTAAGTGAGCGTCGCGTCGTCTACCGCCATGGGCTTAGGAGCGCCCTCACGCCGGTGGTGACGCAGTTCGGCATCGACGTGGGGCAGTTACTGGGTGGCGTCATCGTCACCGAGACGGTGTTCGGATTGCCGGGGCTAGGTCAGCAGATCGTCAACTCAATCAGCCGCCAGGACCTGCCGGTCATAATCGGGCTGGTCCTCGTGGCAGCTGCGTTCGTCGTCACCGCGAACATCCTGGTGGACGCCGTTTATGCGGTCCTTGATCCCCGCGTCCGGCTGACCTGAACACCTCGGAGGGCTCGCCGGCGCGACAGGAGGCGTCATGGTTCTGGAACATGCTTGTGTCGATGTCGTAGAGGGAGAGCAAGGACGATTCGAGGAGGCGTTCCAACGAGCCAAGAGCATCATCGCCTCCGCGCCGGGGTTCAGGTCTCTGCGCCTCGACAGGTGCATCGAGACTCCCACGCGCTATCTGCTCCTCGTGGAGTGGGAGCGCCTCGAGGACCACACCGAGGGCTTCCGGGGCTCGCCGGCGTACCAGGAGTGGCGGCGTCTCCTGCACCATTTCTACGACCCGTTCCCCGTGGTGGAACATTTCGAGCCCCTCCTGCGTGTCTGACTTCGTGGGCCGGCTCACCTGAGCGGATTCGGACGCAGGACCCCTTGAACTCGAGTGCCGCCGTCCCTAGCGTGGTGGTCTCGGACGAGGGTCCGAGAAACCCGGGGGGTAGTGGCATGGCAGATTACGGAGTAGCCGTTACGTGGGGTGAGTCCAAGCCGGGGAGGGAGAAGAAAGCCCTCGAGGTTTTCGCCGACGCGACCACGAACAACGACAAGGCTGTCGCCAACGGAAGGATCGCCAGCTGGGACGTGGTCTTTTTCGAGCCGTCGGGGACTCCTCCAATTGGGGCGATCCGCATATACGGGACACAGGAGCAGATCGACGAGTACGTCCGGTCGGACGAGTTCCTCAACCCGGTCGAACGTGCGACGCTGACCGTGAACAACGTTGGCATCAGGCGCTTCATGACCGGGGCTGCCCTGTTCGACGGAATCTCGCGGTACACACAGCTCCTCGACTCGTTGTAGGAGATGGCCGGCCGGCCTCCTGATCCTCACGCCACCGATCAGCTGCTTGGCTTCCCTGGTCTACGGGGTGGTCGTACGAACGCGTCACCGATTCCCCGGCTCAGCTTCGGCGGGGCCAGCCCCAATAGTCGTCGCTAGAGTCCGCTGCGACGGGTGGAAGGAGCTCGATGGCGGGCGGAAAGAGGGTGGCGTTGGTCACCGGAGCATCGGCCGGAATCGGCCGTGCCTGCGCGGAGCGACTCGCGGCAGCCGGGTGGGTGGTGGTGGGCGCCAGCCGGCGTGGAACTGCGGCGCAGGGGTGGCCCAGCCTGGTCATGGACGTCGACGACGACACCTCGGTATGCGACGGTGTTGCGGGTCTGATCCAAGCCCACGGTCGCGTCGACGCCCTCGTCGTTGCGGCCGGGTGGGGGCTAGCCGGTGCGGTGGAGCACACGACCGTCGGCGAAGCCAAGTCCCAGCTCGAGACGAACTTCTGGGGTGCGGTTCGGACGGTGCAGGCGGTGATGCCCATCATGCGGAGACAGGGCGCGGGCCGTATCGTCCTAATGAGCTCCATTGGCGGACTGATCGGCATCCCCTTCCAGGCCTTCTACAGCGCCAGCAAGTTCGCCCTCGAGGGTATGGCCGAGGCGATGGCCTACGAGGTCGAGCCCTTCGGCATCTTCCTTACGCTCGTCGAACCGGGAAACTTCGCGACCGACTTCACCGCCAGTCGCAGGATGGCCGCAGCGGCAGATGCTGATGGCACCTACCGCGAGGCGCTGCGCAAGGCGGTGGCCGTGATGGAGCACGACGAGGCAAATGGGGCTGCGCCTGCCCAGGTGGCCGCCACGGTTCAGAAGGTGCTCGAGTCCGGGCATCCGCCCCGGCGCGTCTCGGCCGGAAAGGCCGGTGAGCGCATCGGCCTGCTCGCCAAGCGCATCCTGCCGTTCCGGGTTTTCCAGGCGGCTGCTAAGCGCAGTCTCGGAGTATGAACGGCTCACTCTGAGGGTTCAGCGTCACCCCTTGGGTGTGACCCTCTGCGTGACTCTGGTCTGCAGGGGCCCATTCGGGATGCTTTCGGGGAGCTACCGCTTTACAGGAAGCGAACGCGCGTATGTTGCGCCGAGCTCGACCCACTTGGCGAGTTGGCCCTTGGTACGGAGGTGCTCGGGCGCCACCCGTAGCCATCCCTGCATCGGCCGGCCGCGCATGACAGCCGTTGTGGCGTTCGTCGAGTCGACGAGCT
>DATKIB010000055.1:0-3066 GCA_035509915.1 Acidimicrobiales bacterium
CTCTCGTTGGTGAGCGAGCACGCCGACTGGTCGTCGCCGAGTAGTCCCGGCGTCGGGGCCCGGTCGGCCGCGCTCAGTTGATGGGTGGCGGCCAGGGCCCAGATGCCGAGGGCCTGATGTATGGAATAGGCACACGGCTGAAGGTCGGAGTTCACCTCGCTCATGACGCTGCGCTCGGCACTGACGTCGCTGGCCCGCGAGGTGCTGGTCGGCAGATCGGTGAGGACGGTGATGAGCACGATGACGATCACGACGGCGGCAATCGACAGACCTCGGTGCCTCTGCCAGATCGGAGGCCGCGGGCCGGTCGGGTCGTTCGCCGGTTCGGTTGTCGTCATCGGCCGATCAGTTTCTCCGCGTAGATGGCGATGCCCTGACCCCAACGCGCCTCCGCGGCAGCCGAGAGGCTATAAGTTCCGTTCGAGCTCTCGTCGGCAAAAGGAGAGGCTCGGTACCGCAGAAATCCTCCAGGGTCGATGAAGTCCATCACGTCGCTGTGGGCCTCGAGCCCGGTCTTCGCGTTCACCGAGATCGATACGTCGTAGGCCTTCCAGACGGTGTTGAGCGTGGCCAGCGGCCCCGTGACGAAATGCCAGTTCGGCAATGCGGCCAGGCCTGTTGCGCCCGCGGGGTCCGCGGCGGACGCTGCCAGCGCATTCGGGTCTGCGTTCACGGAGACGAATTCCACATTGGAGGCCTGCGCCCCCAAATCGATGTCCGCTTGCTTGAGTTCGGCGGCCAGCACCGGGCAGATGTCATTGCAGGGTGCATCGAAGAAGGTAAGGACCACGACGCGCGGAGGGTTGGGCGGCACGGTGACGGGTTGGCCCTTCTGGTCGATGAGGCTGAACCCGTCAGCAGGTCGCGGGCTCGGGGTGATGAGACCCATGAACTGCGGCAACGCGGCGCTCAGGCTTCGGTTCACCGCGGCGGGGGTGGGGGTGTCCCGGGGCGAGACGCGAACGGGGTTCGGTGCGGTCGTCGCGGTGGTGGAGGTCGGGTTGAGCCCGGTCGCGGAGAGGACGTGCTCGGCGATCAGGCCGCCGAGGGTCAGGACCAAGACGGCGCCGAGGATCCACCAGATGAAATTCGCCGGGACCTTGGGTGCTCCTTCGGCGAGCGCGGCAGATCGGTCGATCTCTGGACCTCCGGGTCCCGGTCCGTTGCTCGCTTCGGACTGGGTTGGGGTGTCGTTGTGAGCGCCACCCTCAACGTCGACGGGACCATTCACCGACGCGTCCCCTCGTCGCGTTCGAGTCGGTGCACCCAGTGGTCGAGGGTCGTGACGGTCTGGGGCCCGAGCGCGGCGCCGACGACCCGCCCGTCCGCATCGAGGAAGTAGGTAACCGGGAGCGCCTGGACGAGATACGCGGTTGCCACCGTTGCGTTGTTGTCGAGGGCGACCGGGTACGCCGCATTCGCCTCCCCCAAAAGCCTCGTCGCGGTGGCGACAGAGCTCTCATTGGAGTCGACCCCGACCACGCTCACCTTGCCGGCATCGGCGCGGGCGACGTTCGAAACTGCTGCGAGCTCCTGGCGGCAGTCCGGACACCACGACGCGAAGAAGTTGAGGATCACCGGCGAGCCTCGGAAGGACGTCAACGACACCGGGTTCCCACCGTCCAGAGCCGGCAAGGAGAAGGGTGGCGCCGGCGTGCCAGCCTTGAGCGTGCTCGGCGAAGGCGAGGCCAGAGCTGTCGAGCTCGAGGACGTCGGTTTGGCCGGTCCACGTACGACGACGAAGATCACGAAGCCGATCAAGCAGGCGGCTCCGACGGCGACGATCAGCTTGAAGATGCGGTCCCGCGGGGCACGCCCGGAGCCACCGCGACCCTTGTCGCCCTCAGGCCGCACCGGCGCGTCTATCGACCCCCCGAGATCCACGACAGTCAGGCTAGCCAGGGACTTTGCCGCATTTGCGTCGAAGGTGCCTGCGGTGGGCGGTGCTGGACCAGTGTCACCATTCCGCCTGACGCTCGACGGGATCGACCTCTTCGATTCGTTGCTGCAGTCGCGCCGCCCGAGCGGCGGGGTCCTCGTGGATGAGGTGCCACCAGGCAGCCACCGCGATCCCGATGAAAATTGGCCACTCGAAGGTATAGAACCAACTCAGCCCGTTACCCCCGAGGGCCCGACTGGCCTGCCACCAGGTGGCCGCGGCGCAGCCAGCGGCGAAGACGAGCAGGCCGAGGTGCATCAAGAGTGCCCGGAGGGAAAACCATCGCTGACCCACCGCGAGCATCGTAGAGCTACTGCCCTGTTCGGGAACGTGGCGGCGGCAGCCGGGCGCTGCTCGCCTGAGGTGCGACGAAGACCTGACCTCGGTTCAGCCGGGAGGCCTTTCGTACGCCTCTTTGGCCGGCGTCAGATCGAAGTATTCGCGCCAGGCGCGGATTTTGCCGCCATGCATTTCGAAGACGCCGGTGATGGGAAGGGTGACGGGGTGGCCGTTGAGCACGATGCGGTCGGTGCGCTCGTTCATCACCACGTCGACGGCGGCGATCTGGTGGCGCACCTCGAGGCGACCCGGCTTCGTGGTCTCGAAGCCCCGGACCCAATCCGCGATGGCCTGCTTCCCCTCGATCGGGCTGAGCGGCATGGAGTGGTACACGGCGTCGTCGGTGAAGCAGCCGATGATGAAGTCGGAGTCGCGGCGCTCCCAGGCGGCGATGAAGTCGCGGATCAGCCGGTCGTTGGCTGCTGCGGTGTTGGCATCGTCTCCGCTCATCGGCGGCGACTCTAGTGAGCGGGGGTCGGCCTCACTCCATCTCGGCGAGGATCTCGCGGCAGCGCTTGGCGTCGCCGGCAAGCTTGGTCTGGAACGCCTCCATACGGGCCAGCTTGTCGGTCAACTGCTTGGCGAGCGACTCGTTCAGGGTGGCGGCCTCCTCGAGCATCGCCTTCTGCACGGCGCGGGCCTTCGTGGTCGTGTCGCCCTTGTTGGCGCGGTAGGTCGCCTTGACCTCATCGAGGCGGGTCTCGAGGGTGAGGAACTCGCGGATCTCGTCGAGGTTCATGCCGAGGACCTCGCGCAGCTCCAGGATGCGCTCGAGGTGCGCCAGGTCG
>DATKIB010000056.1:0-61381 GCA_035509915.1 Acidimicrobiales bacterium
GGAGCGCCCGCCTGATGAACGGGACCTGTCCCCCGGCGTTGGCCGACGCGGAGCGGTCCGACTTGAGGCGAATCACATCGGCATGCAGCGCCTCCACCCGGCCGACGAGGTCCTCGACGAGCGCGGCAAGGCTCCCCGCCCCACGGTCGCCGACCCCCTCAGACACGAGCGCGGCGCCTCCCCGCGGCCACCCCAGCCGATGCGATCAGCGCGGCGAGGCTCCGGTCGTGGCGCCACGACGCCAGATGGGCGATCCGGGGCCGCAGGTGGGCGGACACGACCACCGCGTGGTTGGGGGCGAGGTTGGCGATGTCGCCGATGGGCAGCACCGGCATGCGACGTGGCGTCCACGAGCTCGAGGTTCCCGAGTCGTTGTGGGTCCGCGTCTCGACCAGCTCGTCGTGCTCACCGGCGAGCGCGCTGATCTCTTCGAGGAAGGCGATGTCCTTCTGGCCGCCCCAGACAAGGGTGATGTTGGCCAGGTCACGCAAGGCCCGTTCTCCTGCCTCGCCCCAGATGGTGCGCGCCGAGGCCACCGACTGGAGGATGACCGCGGTGGTGATCCCGAGGCCGCCCAGCTCGGCGGCGAGCTTGGGCAGGTCGCCCAGCGGGGCGATGTTGGCGCACTCGTCGAGCATGAGGATCAAGGGCGCCTCGAGCCGACGCGTCGGGGACAGAGCCGCTTGGTGACGCGCGGTGTCAACGACGTCTTCGATGAGGGCGGCGACGATCGGCGCGACCGAGTGCTGCGCGCCCGGCGAGCCCATGAGATAGATCGTCCCGTGTTCGTTCAGAAATGCGCCCGGGTCGAAGGTGTCGTGGTCGACCCGGGTGGCCTCGAGGACCATGGGGTCGGCGAAGCAGTCGAAGGCCCGTCGCACCGTGGCCCAGATGGAATCGCGATGCCTGGGTTCGACCTCGGCCGAGGTGGCCAGGTCCTCGTCCCATCCCCGCGCCGCGCCCGAGTGGCGCGACAGGATACGGACCGGCTCACGAGCGGCCGGACGGCGCGACCAGTCGAGGAGCTGTTCGACGCCCAGGCCCTCCAGGGCGGCCGCGTGCAGGTAGGAGCGGATGACCGACGCCGCCACCTGCTCCCAGTACGCCCCACCGCCGTCGAGTGCGGGGCCGACCCCGGCGAAGCCGGCGAACCCACGGGCGCGCAAGATGGCCGTCTGGGGTAGCTCACAACCCTTGACCGGATTCCAGCGCAACTTCTCGGCATCGGGGATGAGGCCCTGAGGGTCGAAGACGTAAACCGGTCCGACCCTGGACCGGACGTCTCCCGTGTCCATGTAGGTGTCGTGGCGAGTGGCGGTCACCACCGCGGGACCGTTGTGGCGCAGGACCGCCGGGATCACGAACCCCTCGCCCTTGCCGACCCGGGGCACGCCGATCGCCAGGATGTAGTCCTCGGACTTGGCGAACAAGCGGGCGCCGGTCGCGACATCGATCCCGAGGGCCAGTGGCTCGCGCCGCTCGACTGCGCCCTTGCCGTAGAGGGCGGCCGTGTGGCGCTCGACCGCCCGGCGACCCAGGCACCGCTCGACCTGCGCGCGACTCGCCCTGGCCGGACCGCCGTGCCGGCTTCCCGACGCTCCACGGAGGTGGCGGACCACAGCGACGATCGCGACGACCAATCCGACCAGCACGAGTTGGGTGACGACCAACGAGGCCCACAGGGCCACGGGTCCGGGCAGCGACGGGCGTTCGGCCGGACTCCACGCCAACTCGGGGTCGCCCAGATGATGCAGGAGCCGTCCGAAGACCACCGTTCCCGTCCCGATTGCTCCGAACACCGGCCGATGTCCACCGAAGACCCAAGAGGCCACCTGGCCCCCCGTCTGGACGGCCAATCCTTCGACCACCACGAACGTCAGCGCCAACAGCAGCACCATGAACGGAGCATCCAACGGAGTCCGCTGGTGAGGCTTCATCGATCGGGCGGCTCGTCGAAGAGGCTGAGCTGTTCGGGCCCGCCGCGGCGCCCTTGCGTTGCCTTGGCGACCGAGTCCTGAGGAGAGGTCGGACGTCGGTCCTCTTCAATCTCAACGTTCACGTCGGGACGAAGGGGGACGATCACCGCACCTCGAGAGCTACGGGTCCGAGGCGATCCCATCAGGTGGCCACCGGATCAGCCGCACCGAGCACCACCTCACCGGCGCCCCAGGCGGCTCCCGCGACCAGGGGGATGGTGTCGACGCGGACGTCGGCACCGGTGTAGGGGGCGTCGACCATGGCGCTGTTCCCGATGTAGATGCCGACGTGGTCGGCATAGCTGTCACCAGAGGCGGTGCCGCTGCCGAAGAACACGAGATCGCCCGGGACGAGGTCACTCAGCCCCACGTGGGGCTCGTCGTGCCATTGGTCGTTGGCCACCCGGGGCACGACGACCCCGGCCAGTCCGTAGGCCCAGACCAACAGCCCGGAGCAGTCGAACCCGCTCTGGGGCGTCGCGCCGCCGTAGACGTAGGGGGTGCCGATCTGGGACTCCGCGTAGGAAACGGCGGCCGCCTGGACGCCGCTCGGAACCCCCGCACCCGGCGCGGTATAGCTGGCGGCGGTGGCCAGTACCTGCTCGGCGTAGCCGGCCGACGCGGCCTGGCATGCCGGTCCGGCGTTGCCGCAGTTGTAGGCCACCAAGGCCAGGGTCGGGTTGTCGACGACCCCGAGCGAGCACAGGTAGCGCGCCGCGGCGTAGGCGGCGTCGGTCGGGTCGAACGCGCTGGGCGGTACGGCACCACCTGGCGGGGTCGGTTTGGCGTACACGGCGAAGGTCGCCGGCTCGAACTGGAACATGCCCTGGGCAGCCGCACTCGACACCGCGTTGGCGTCGAAGGACGATTCGGTCTTGGCCACGGCGGCGAGCAGTGTCCACGGCACTCCGCACGGACTCGCTGCAGCCGCTTGTTGGAACAGGACCAGCAAGTCGGCCGGGATGCTCCCCGTGGCGAGCGGCGAGGGATCGTTGGTGGTGATGGCGGAGGCGCCGCCCACCAGCGCGCACAGGATGAAGCCACACGCTCCGACAAGGAGCGCCACGACTTTGGCCGCGCTGCGTATCACGCCCCGACCTCGATGGCGACCACCTGCCAGCCAGTGGCTCCACGATCGCCAGCCGAATGGCCGGCGGGGGCCGGGTGGAGCGTGATCCTCTCGGCAAGCGGCACGAGTTGTGACGGACCCGAATCCGACGTCACGGTCATGGTGCCGGTGACGATCACCGCCACCGTGTCGCCACGTTCTGCGACCGGCTGTCCGGGCGGGTCCAGTACCACCTTCGTGGCGCGATCCTCGGTCCTCCAGGCGGACGGCCACACCACGTCGTGGCGCACCACCAACTCTGGAGCCAGCGCTGCCTCGGTGCCCACGTCGCCCTCTGGCTCTGTTGGACCGGTCGTGTCGCACGCGGTGACGAATCGCACCGCCACCTGTTGAGCAGCAGTCCGTTGCGCTGCCACCAACGGCGCCGCCAACTTCTGGACAGGCGCATTGGCGACCCGGCTACCCGCCATGGCACTGGGTACCGCTGTCGCCACCGGACGCGACCCCGCGTGGAGGGGGACGAGGGCAGTCACCGCCCCAAACGCGATCAACGCGACGCAGATCGTCACACCCACCCGGGACCACGTGAGACGACGACGTGGCATGGCCCTGCTCACGACCCAGCTCATGGTCGGCTCCGCATGGCCTGGTTGGAGTCGCACATGGCGCCGTCGCGTGGCGAGAGGATCGTCTGGACGATGGCGCCGTGCTCGCCGACCCGCCACAGCGCCCGACCTCTCGGGAGCTTGGGCACCAAGAGCGCTTCTGATTCGGTCCAGTCCATGACGTCACGAGAGGCGCGGGCCTCGCCACCACCGAGGTTGAACGTCACCTTCGTCTCGGCCTCGGTGACGAACCCTTGGGCGCGTTTCGACGTGGTCGTTCCGTCGTCGGCTTGGGCGGCGAGGTCCGAGATGCGCTGGACGATGGTGACGAATTGCACGCCGTAGGCGCGCGAGAGCTTCTGGGTCTCCTCGCCCCACGCCACGAAGCCGGCGTCTCGGATGGCCTTCCAGCACTCGTCGACCACGATGATGCGCTGGCGGTCCTTGGCAGCGACCGCCTGGGCCAGCCACGCCCCGGCGCAGACCAAGATGGCCGAGAAGGCCGGACTCTGGAGCACGGCGGACAGATCGATGGCGATGCCAGGCCCGGACCAGTCGACGGTTGTGTTGGACGCTCCGTCGAACATGCCGGCCAGGTCGCCCTCGACCAGGCGGTGCAGCCCCCGGGCCACTGACTTAGCGTCGGCGGCCAACTCGTGGGCGGTGGTGCTCAGTTCGGCGGCCATCGCAGCGGTCGGGCCCATCAATAGGTCCATCACGTGGCGCAACGTCGGTGTCGCTCGGCCACCTCGGCGCTCGAGCTCCATGAGCGCCGCGGTCACCACCGAGCGCTCGTCGCTCGACACCGCCCGCCCGACGGCGGACTCGGCGAGGGCGATCACCACGCCGATGCGCCGGCCCCGCACGTCGTCGCTCTCGCCCGGTGAAAGGGCCGGCCCGCCCTCGAGAGGATTGAGACGGACCGGGCCGCCCGGTCGTAGGCCGAGCACCGAGAGCCCGTCGCGCCCGGCCAAGTCGAGGTACTCGCCCTTGGGGTCCAAGATGGCCAGCCACTTGCCGGCCATGGACTGGCGGTGCAGGTATGCCTTCACGAAGGCGGACTTGCCGTAGCCCTTGTTGCCCGAGACCAACATGCACGGAGAAAGCAGAGTCTCGGTCTCGTAGAGGCAGAACGGGTCGTAACAGAACATGCCCTGACCGAGCACCTCTTGGCCGATGACGGGGCCGACCAAGGGCAGCCCGGCCTGGCACTGGAACGGGTAGGCGGAGGCCGAGTGCCGGGTCGTGACCGCCATGGGGGCGAGACGCAGCATCAGAGCAACCCCTTGGCGAAGCGGAGCCGGCACAGCGGCAACGTCGCCGCCCAGGCCTCATGACCCCGGGCGTGGAGCTCGCGCAAGTCGAGGTGGCACTCGACTGCCTTGCGCTCGGCCTGGCGCCAGGCGCGCGCTGCGGTCTCGGCGTCGGGACTCGACACCATGACGAGCCCGGCGATCTTGTGCTGGCGGAACCCTCGGGTGAGCTCCCGCTCGCGGGATCGAGCCTCGTCGACCCGCCGTTCCTCCTCCTCGGTGGTGATGATGCCCTTCTCGTCGCGTTTGCGCTGCGCCATCCCGCCGGTGGTGCGAGCGTCACGGACCTCGGCGAAGGCCTGCGCCGTCGAGACCGCTTCGAGATGCATCGACACCGTGCGCACCGAACCTGCCAGCGCGGTCGAGAGCAGCGGGTACATCCACTCCGTGGCCACGTCGATGCGGGGCCACGCCGCGATCTGGCCCACCCGATGGACGTAGCCGTCGGTGTGCAAGGTGTCGTAGCCGAGGTGGCGGGCCGCCGGCCCGGCCCCCGACGTCGGGAAGGACGCCTCACCCCAGAGCGCAAGGCGCTCGAGGGCGGTCGGATCGGCCCACTGGCGCATCACCGCTGCGAGCTCCCGGCGCGAGAGCACCGTTGGTCGCAATCCAATTGAGGTGAGGTGCTCGCACAACTGAGCCAGCTCGCTCGCCGCCTCGCCCAGCATGTCGGCTTGGTTCCCCGTATCTGTTTCCACCTGGGCGCCGAGGTAGACGTCGTGGTGGATGGCCGCGGTGCCGATGGCGGCTTGGAGCGACTGGTAATCCGCCCACTCCGACGGTGCGACGTCGCGCATGGCACCGCGGGCCCAGTCCTCTTGGACGGTCGAGGGTTGGGGGGTGGCGCGCTCGACCCACTGGAGTCGGCGTAGTCCCGAACCCTCTGCGGCCATAGCGCCCAGGACCTCACCCCAGTGAAAAATCTGCGCCGCCTGCTCATCGGGTCCGGAGAACACGAAGCGGTCGCCTCCCGACACCGAGATCACCGCGGTGAGGAGGTTCCGGCGTCGCGCCCGCTCAAGCAAGAGACCGGCTTCGGCCCCGTCGAAGTGCAGCGCCGTCCAGCGCAGCCGGCCCAACTCGGGGGGCAACTGCTCGCGGGCCTTCCGGCGCGTCCGGCCACCGCCATGCTCTCGGCCACTTGGTGTCGTGGATCCGCGGTCTCGCCGACCCGGTTCGACATTCCCCAGTTCGACGGCGGGCGGGGCCCGGTCCAGCGGCACGCGCTCGAGCGTGCTGGCGGCGGCGGGGTCGATCACCACGCTCAACCACATGGCGGGCATCGCCCAGTCGGTCTTGCCGGCGAGTCGCAGACACCAGTAGCGGGCGAGCGGTCCGACCACCGTGCGGACACGCGCGCCCCGGTGGCGCCCGAAGGGGATCTTCCCTAGGGCGAACCAAAAGCCCACCAATGCCGAGGCGAACGGCAAGGGCAGCGGTGCGCCCGCCACGACCATCAAGAATCCGACCAACAGGCCGGCGATCCCCGGAGCGAGCTGGCCCGCGGTACGGCTGACCAGCTCGTAGCGCTTGGTCAGGACGCCGAAGTTGTAGAGCACCTCGGGTTCAGCCATGAGAGAGGCCTCCTCTCGCGCCTCGCACTGCTGATCCGAAGCCCGTTCCGTCCGGCACTGCGGGGCCTGGCGGCGCCGGACGTGCCGAGGATCCATCGCGTCTCGCGGGGTTGCCGCTTGGCGCCTGCCTGGTCGACGCGTTCCCCGTACCCCCGCCCGAACCATGTGATAGCCCGCCGCCCCCGGGGCCAGATCCCGATGGCCCGGTATTGCCAGTCCCCTGACCGCTTTCTCGCTCGCCGCCGGCCACGGCATTGGCGGCACCCGTGGCCGCGTCGACGCCGCTCCGAACCGCAGAGGTGGCGGTACCAGCACCGACGGATGCCGCCAGACCGAGGGGTACTGCTGTCCCGGCTTGGCGGACGATCGCCTGGGTGCCAGTCGACCCGCCCATCATCTTCGCCGTGCCGGCGATCCGGCTCCCCATGTACGTCATCCGGCCCGGGGCACCGATCTGGGAGGCCGCGGCGGCCGCGTGCTCGGTTGCGGCGGGAACGTGGCGTAGTGCCATCGGCAGGGCCAACGATCCGAGCACGAGGAACGCCACAGCCAAGAACAGCGTCGTCATGTCCCCACTGACCGAACCGTTGACCGCCAGCTGGTTCTTGTTCAGATCCGCGGCGGCGAGGACCATCAACATGGTGATCACCAACTGGGAGAGGATCGTCGCCACGATCAGGTCCACCAATTTCTTGATCCAGTGCGCAGTCCCGCCCCAGTAGAGGCCACAGAGCGCCAAGGGGATGGCGAGCACCTCGAGGTAGAGGAGCGCGCCGCGCAGCGCGAGGACGAACCAGATGGCAAGGGCCGCCAATCCGGCCAGCGCCACGATCAGCGCCGCGGCCAGACCGGGCAGACCGCTGCCACCCGACGCCACCGTTGCCGAGAGGGCGAAGTCCGAGAGGTGGGACAGCCCTTGGCCGAAGCCCTGGTTGCCGCCGATGGCCACGTCGACGAGGAGGCCGCAGCAGGCGTTCACCAGAGTCAGGACGCCCGCGGTCACCGGGACCGCCACCGCGGTGCCGACCGCCATGAGCACCGGAGCGCCCAGTCCCCGCCTGAGCACCGACGTCAGGTCGCCTCGGAGCGCCGCCGTGCCGACGCCCACGAAGAGGATCGGGATCGACAGCCAGACTACGACGGCGAGCATGGCCCGCCAGGGACCCGCGAACCACGTCGTGAAGTCCGGTGTCGTGGTCGAGGCCATGGCGTGGATCACGCCACCGATCGCCCAGGAGGAGAAGCCCCCGATGCCCTCCGAGATCGAATGGCCGAACCAGCTGACGACGTCTTTGCCCAGACCCTCGACCGGGCTGAAGATGGAGAACCCGATCATCGCTCAGCTCACGCTCGAGCCGAAATTGAAGGCCCACGTGATGAGGTAGACGGCCGCGCCAATGATGATCGCCCCGGCCAACGCGGCGAGGATCTTGTGCTGGGAGACCGACGTGCGGTTGATCGAACCGTTCTGGATCCCCCACCACAGGCTGGCCCCGCCGACGATCAGTCCGAGCAGGCAGGCGTAGATGGCCCACTGCTCGATGCCACCGAGGAACGACGACACCTGGGACGAGCCCGGCAGTGAGCTGTTGGGCGAGATGTTCAAGCCGGCTCCTCCGGCAAGGGCAGAGAAGCTCGTGCCAATCAGTTGAGGGATCACGGGACCTCCAGGCATCCGAACCGGAACCGAGCGTCCCGGACATCACCCATGGTCCGAACCGACGTCACCCCCAGCGTTACCCCGGCACAAGTCCTCCCCGGCCAGGGCGGGTGACTGAAACTCGCGCGTCACCCTCGGTCCACTGACGGGGTGTCTCAAGCGGGCGCCTCGTCACCCTCACAGATCGGAAGTCGCAAGTCCGCAAAGCGTCACCGATTGGCGCCGGCCTCCTAGAGGGAGCCCCAGCATTCCAGGGCCGATTCAGGATCTCTTCGTCACGCTCGCGACGAGCAGCTGGCGGTCCACTCCGCTCATCTCCACCTAAGGCGAGTCAAACCATCGACCCATAGCGACTGCGTATTCGCCATCGAGGACGGTCACACCTACAAGGGGCCAGAGCGGAAGTTTGCTCTCTAGCCCTGCAGAGAAGATGTTGTTGGGTAACCAGGCCCGTGCCGGGTCCAATCTCGAGGACCAGAGTCGCTGGACCTAGGCCGCAACGTTCTACGAGGATTTCGTAGACGGCTTCGGGGTAGTCGGGCCTCCCGGCACGGTAGCCAACCGGATCGAGTCCAAAGAGACGTCGGCCCTCATCTCGTTGCAACTCGCTGGCTGTCTCGCGTACATGCACGGTTCTCCAGACTATGGACCGTAAGCAGCGGTGTCCCGTGCCGCCGGATGAGGGCGACTAGGCCTCATGCAGCAACCTCGGCTACCACGACCGATACGTTGTCACGACCGCCGTGAGCAATCGCCCCATCGATCAGCTGGTCGACGATCGCGGCCACCTCTCCGCCTCGCGCCATGGCGTTCTCGATGTCATCGCCGGACAATTCGTTGAAGAGTCCGTCGCTGCACACGACGATTCGATCGCCTTCCTCGACTTGAAGAGTCATGTACTCGATCTCAACATCCGGCCCGACCCCGAGCGCCCTCGTCAGAACCCCGTAGTGTGGGTGCTCGAGTGCCTCGTCCTCCTGTAGCTCGCCGCGCTGGATGAGTTCGGCCGTGATGCTGTGGTCTTCGGTCAGCCTGGTCAGCGATCCCTTGCGCCATAGGTATGCCCGGCTGTCGCCGACGTGGACGAGTGCAAGATGTCCGTCGGTAAGGAGTCCAGCGGCACAGATCGTGGTGCCCATACCCTCCAACCCAGGCTGAGCGAGCGCACGATTATGGATCGCCCAATTCGCTGCACGCACTGCAGCTTCGAGTTCGTCGACTGATCGGCCCGTGAAGACCGCCGGCACCACAGCCGCAGCGGTATCCGCTGCGATCGCGCCACCAGGGTGTCCCCCCATCCCGTCTGCGACGAGCAGAAGGCGATCAGTACTGACGATGACATCTTCGTTGTTCTCGCGCACCTGCCCAATGTCGGTACGACCGGATGCTCTCAGGGTGGTCATAGGTCCCTCCTTGGAATCGGATTTGGCTCTTGGAAACAATGAGTCCTCGTTCGCACTGATGAGTTGGCGGGCGAGTGTGAGGGCTCCCTGGCGGTCATTCGCATCCATTTGGAGCTGTCTCGCCCAGAGGTCGAGCTGTTCTGGGGAGGGCTCGCGCATGAAGACGCGTATTTCGGCGAGAGCCACACCCGCTTGACGGAGCGCATCGATCACCTGGGCGTCAGCGAGCTGGCCCGGCGAGTAGTACCGATACCCCGAGCTCGGATCCACTGCTGCGGGGGTCAGGAGACCCTCTGCTGCATACGTCCGGAGTCGCTTGGCCGAGAGCCCGGAGCGGTCTGAGAACTCACCTATTGCCATGAGGTCGTTCACAAGATGAAGCATGAACCCTGCCCAATGGTCAGAGTCAAGTGCCGACGATCTGACACCGGGTGAGGGTGTCCCCGTTCGCCGTCAGGACAGAGCCTCCTCGACGTATCGTTGCCGAGGTGGATCCATCTACTGCTTCGGTCGAGGATGCGATAATCCTGGCCGCGCAGGTCCACCGAGGCCAGCGATACCCATCACCGGAAGCAGAGCCCTACATACTCCATCCCTTGCGGATGATGATCGAGTTTGAGGACCCTCTCGATCAGATGGCCGCCGTCTTACACGACGTTGTCGAAGACACCGATTGTCAGATCCGTGATTTGGCGGAACGAGGGTTCCCGCCGGTTGTCATTACGGCGATCGAGTACCTGACACGCAAACCCAACGAGGTTTACGTCGATTACATTGAGCGCCTCTCTGCCAACGATGTTGCACGGCGGGTGAAGATCGTCGATCTCCGACACAACCTGGCGAATAACCGTCGTTTGCCTGAGTCAACGCAAACGACTGAGCGAATGTCTCGTTACGAGGACGCCCTCACTCGACTCGGAGCGATGTGACTTTTTGCGCTTTTCACGGATTCGGCCCGTTCCATAAGAGGACGATGATGTCATGGTGACGGGAGGTGATAACCCGCCTGGCCGAGTCGTGATTCTGAATGGGGGATCAAGTGCGGGCAAGACGACCTTGGGGCGAAGTCTCCAGTCGGCGCTGTCGGATACCTGGGTGCTCCTCGGAATCGATCTTCTGATCTGGATGCTGCCCCCGAGGATGATCAACGATGCCGATGGCCTGTCGGTGCACGAAGGCATGATCGTTCGCGGGGATCTATTCATGTGGCTCTATGCCGGATTCCGGACTGCGGTGGCTGCCCTCGCCCACAGCGGCGTCAATGTGCTACTCGACGATCTCACACTTGACGGGACCGCCGATCAACACAGGTGGAGTGATGCGCTCCAGGGGTTAGAAGTGCTGTGGGTCGGCGTGCGGTGCGATCCAGCGATTGCGGCCGAACGCGAGGCCAGACGACAAAGCCGACTGCCGGGCATTGCGCGTCATCAGGCAGAGTCCGTGCACGCCGGTGTTCACTACGACGTAGAAGTCGATACAAGTGCCCTCGGTTTACATGAATCGATGTCTCGAATCGCCGAATCAATGGGTCGGCGGTGGTCGATCCCGGTTCCCCTTCTGTCGAATCGCCCCTCGACGCTTCCTGTGACCTCGGCCTGGTCGCCCGGAGAACCCGTCAGCCCCGCGCCCTGGGAGCGGTGATCGTTGCCGAGTCAGGCGCTCCGATCAGCCAGTGGGCAGGGTGTCTCCGGACGATGCGGCCGGTTCGCAGCGCAGTCGCTCGGTCACAGGCGGCCGTCTGCTTGTTACCGTGAGCAGTCCCGTCGGCTTCGATCAGCTGCGGTTGACCAGCCAATGAGCCCGAACGGAAGTGGTGTATTGAGCCGCTGACCTGCGGGGTTCTCCGTCCGACTGCGCGTTTCAGCGCCGCGGACGAGACGTGGGTTTACTGAATACTTTCCAACTCGGGGCCTGCTGGGATGGCGGCAGAGGATGGCCCATGGCGCGTGTCTGTCGGGCTCGTCACTCGCGCTCGAGAGTTCACGGTCGACAAGGCTGCTCGACGGACGATCGACGATCAGATCGAACTCACGTGCCCAGCTACGCAAGACCTCCACGCCACGGTGGGATCGCCAGGTCGCCAGCGCCGAGAAGCCCGCTTTTCGAGCAGGTAGGACAGCCAGCGCGGCCCGAGGGCGATGTCCTGCGGACGACTCCGTCGACAAGTCGGTACAGAAGAAGTGTGGATCGCGAATCGCGTCCTGCAAACCCGGTGAATCGTGCCAGCATCTCCGTCACGGCAAGACTGGCAACGACGCCATTGATGCTCACCACCGCGGGCGCTGGTTCGTCGAGGCCCTGGATGTATCCACGAGCTTCCTCATCGGCGCGCAGTTCGGGGGTTAGCTGCTCGACCCGCACCCGTTCGGCATCTAGTACGCCCATGCACCACAGGCACGCTCCGCCAGGTGCGAGCCATGTCACTCGACCGCCCATCGCGCCCGTTGTTTGAAGTTCCACTCCGAGGTCCATCACCGGCGTGTAGTACTGGAACGCGATGACATTGAGGATCGTGCGGCTCACCTGATTGTCGGTGCACCCAAAGACGACGTCGCACCGGAGGAGGGACTCTGCCGCCTCCCTCGTCTCCACCGATTCGCTGATCTCGGTGATCGCAGTCATTCTTCCTGTGCGTCGGGCCAGTCGTCGGACGAGCCGCGTCTTCTTCCGACGGAGCATCACGTCGAGTCGGGAGGCGCCCACTAGTCGGGAGAGGTTGGTGACGGTGACGCGGTCGGGGTCCACGACGACAATGTGCCCCGCGCCGAGGTGGACGAGTTGCTGGACAACGTGGGAGCCGAGACCCCCCGCTCCCACAACACCAACCCTCAGTCCTCTGATCAGCCTCTGACCATCACGACCGAGCGCGAGGACCTGCCGGTCGAAGGCGGCGTCCACTGAGATCTCCTCGGTTTGATGCCCGACAGCACCTACCACCGACAACGCCATCGGTCGCGCGTTGCCATTCTCAGTGAACCGCGCCGTCGACCCACCGGGCGACACGACGACGGCGCCAATTGGGACCTCGGCCCGTGCCCGAATCTTTGGCACCAGTTGTGCCTCGCCGGCGTCATCGGAGGGGGAGAAGCGAGGGCGCTGAGAGTCTCGAGGATGGCTGTGCATGATGACGACGGCCTCCCCATCACTGCGGCAACGTTTCGCGGCGCGCGCCCAGAACACCGGACTCACCTCAAGGTGATGCCCAAGCTGGACCAGGTACTCGTCACTCGGCACTGGAGCCCAATCCCGAAGCAGGAGGCGAATGGCCGAGCCGTTGCGTCTGACTCCGGCGAACCCGACTGCCGCACGCTCCAGATCGGGTGTCGAAAGCAGGTCCGCCTCTATGGAGCGCCACAGCTCGTCGGGGACGTGCAAGATCGCGTCGTTCATCGTGCCTCCCGCAGGCGGCTTTCGCAGACGTGGAGGAACTGATCCAGCGAACCCCGTATCGGGTCCCACGACGTGATGTGCCACGAGAACCAGCGGTACTGACCACCGAATATCGTCTGGATATTGCTCGCTGCGGGCTCACCGCCCGTTGCCAACCGCACAGAAGGATCTGCATAGAAGCAGTCGGGCTTTACGTGCGGGTATCCCACGGCGACGAGCACCCGAATCGTTGTGGAGGCCTGATTCCAGCCTTGGCAGAGCGGGACATCCGGCACGACGAGTACACGGGCGCCACCTTGCGCGGCGTCGAGCTGGGCCCGCGGATAACGCTGCTGAATGTCGGCAAGCTGTTCGGTGAGAACGTCCATTGCGGCTAGCAAGCCTCGGTTGCCCCGAAGTTGCCCGGAGGCATGTCGAAGAAGTGCTCACCGTTACGGAGCTGGACGACAGTGTCGTTTTGGATCTGCTGGTCCTCACCGGGGCCGTGCACCTCCAAGAACAACAGGTTCGCCTCCGGGATCCCAGCCAGTGTCTTGAGCTGGGCGCCGGTTAGCTCCTTCTCATGAACGATGTACTCGTGACGGTCGATCACGATGTGGATGTCCACCTTTGTCTCCATGTCTCTGTCTCCTGTTCCTGTCATGGTTGAAGCCGTAGCGATATCCAGGTGCCGGGCACCGGGATCTCGGGCCTCGTCCGGTAGATGTCGTTGGCGTCTACACGGCAACTCACGGTGAAGTGGGCCTGCCCGGACTGGATGACCAGCGTCGAGCGGCCCGCCCGTTCGGCCGCCGCGATCAGTTCGGCCAATCCGGCGCCACGTCCCACTTCGCCGGTCGACGTCACGCCGTCTCGGAGCGCATTTTCCACGGCGTCGATGTCGGTTAGATGGCCGAATTCCGACTTCTCCCTCAACCGATTGGGGATGCCGACTCCGAGGTCAACGATCGCCACCTCGAGACCCGTACGCTCATACCGCTGTGCTGCGACAAGCGCTCCGATGGGGCTGGTCGCGTGGTCGAGCACGTTCTCAGAGGCAGCGGCGATGACCGACACGCACGCCTTCGCCATCGGGCCCTTGCCGAAGTGCGACTGTGCCACCTGCCACACGCGCTCTTCGAGTTGCTGGACGTCGTCGCAGGACTCAACCCGGCACAGCTCGACGAGACGGGTGGACCGGTCATTCCTGCGCAGTGCCGGGGGATCGCGCGACAGCACGACGTTCGGTGGCAGGTCGGCGTAGAAGTTCATGCGGCCGAGGTAGTTCTGGACGTCGACCAGCGACGGACACTCGAAGTTCACGAGGTCGGCACAACCTGCGGCGTGGTCCACGAGTGCCCGCAATGCGCACAGATCCAGTGGCGTGGCGAAACGCAGACTGGCGGCCAACACGTCGACTTGGCCGTACGTTCCATCGAGAGCCCGGATGGCTTCGTGGAGCGCGGTCTGTCCGAGCCTCGGGGGAACGCTCAGGGTGTACGCATTCACTGTTTTCAGCGTCATCGTGGAAATCGCTTTCTGAGAGAGGGCGGGCCCGAATGGCCCGCCCTCTCACTCGCTACGCGTACTGCGGGATCACAACCTCGTAACTGAACTCTTTGCCGCCACCCTCCGGAACAATCCGCTCCCGAGCCACCGCCCCGGAGCCCACCAGACTCTTGAGCCGGTTGTTCGCGGCTTGCGGTGTGATGTGGAGTCGATCCGCCAGGTCGCTCGCCCGGAATGAACGCAGGTCGAGCGCAGCGGCCAGCGTTTCTTGCATCCACTTCGGCTCACCGAGAATCTCTGGTGCGCCCTTGGAGTTGAGCACCGCCGCCGCGATCTTGCGCCGGGACAGCACCGCCTCCAAGGTTTCGCGCACGTCGATATTCATTTCCTCGATGACTAGGCCGCGGTCGTCAAAGTCCCCCGCCAGCCGAGCCACGATCAGCTTGGCGACGCACTCATCGCCAAACGAGACCGTGATGCCTTCCACACCTTCGAAGCTGATTGCCAGGTTCTCGCCCGCGGCGAGCTGCGCCAGTTGCTGCTCGATCTCCTCGCGCACCCGCCTTCCCCGCTCTCGAGTCGCAAGGAAGACGCTCCATTTCGACACCTCATATCGCGCCATGGGCCTCCTCCAATCGGTTTCCATGATTTCAGTGAAAGCATAGTCGTTCGTAGGCGGTGGAGTCAACGACCCTCCACCCGGACGTGAATCCATGTGCCTGGCACTGGCGCATCAAGGCTCGTGAATCGGGTGGACGAACGGGCATTCGGTCGCAGGCGAAAGTCTCCCTGGCCTCGTCCCGAGCGGATCACGACCTGGCTCGGGCCAGCAGCGGTGGCGTTCTCGAACACCTCCACCAGGCCCCAGCCACGGCGGTCCGTGGTCCCCGTCACCCACTCCTTGCGGGCCAGCCCGATGAGTTCTTCGTCCCGGGCGATGGCGGCGTACTTCGGGTTACGCCGCAGGTGGGCAGGTATGCCCACCCCTCCATCGGCGATGCCCAACCACACGCCGGGTGGCAGCCCACTCGTCGTCCCGGTGTAGGTCTGTGCGCACACGAACGTTCCTACGGGGCTGCGGCCATGGGTGGCCGCGTTGTCGACCAACTCCCCGAGGATGTCGAGCGTTCTTTGGGTGAGGTCGTAGTCGCCGAGAGTCTCTCTGGCGACGGGCCAAAGGTCTGACTGGAGGTCATCCCAGGCGTCGGCCGATTCGACCCGGGTAAGGCGCAGCCACGGTGGATCGACGGCACAGCCGCCGCCATCCCCCCAGTCGCCGGGAAGAAACGAATGCAGACCCATGTCGACCAGGTAGGCGCGGACCGTGCGGTCTCGCGGGAGCACAACGCTTGGCGACGTCTCCCGGTCTTGCCCTTGCGAATCCAGCCCGAGCCAGACGGCGGCGAGCGCCGCTACATCGAACGGCGTCACCCAAGACAATTCGGACAGGTCGAACCCCGGCTGGTCCCACGATGAGGCGTCCACGGCGCCACTCAGGAGCGGGGCGTTGCCGGCGATGACTAGCGGAGGCATCGAGGCATTCATACCAGTCGCCTTGGTGACGCCACGCCTCTACATCCCTCTGATCCGCTGGGCCCGTCCGCGATCTCATCCGCGTGGTAGCTCCTCGAGGTAGTGCTGAAGCGTTTCGTACCTATCAGCGCTCCCTGCTGCCGGGCCGGTGGACTTGATCCTCACGTGACCTGGGCCCGTTCTTCGACGCCGTCGCACCTGTGTCACCAGTCCCATGCCCCACGCCACCCAGGCTCCGGTTGCAGCCACTTCGGCCAACGAGCCCGCATGCGACGTCCCTGTGCTGGGAGTGACAGGGCCGAAGAGCGGATGGGGAATGGGTGAGCGGATGACGAAGGCCAGCAGCAACGGCAGGGTGAGCAGCGCTACCCAGGTCAGGTGCGGGTGTCCCGGTCGAAATGCAGACATGACGAATCCGTTCCTTGTGCCGGTCCTGTGCGTTCTTCGCCCGGAGAACGGTCGGAAGAGGTGGCGGTCTTCTTTATGACAGAGAATCCGCAGTACGTTCGAGTTGTCCCGATGCCTCCCCGACGAGCACCGGAGCGCAATCGGCCGATCGCCCCCTGAGCTGCGGTTATGCACTCGAGCGGCCTGCTCGTGTGCACCCCGTCCCCAGCCATGGGTTTACTGAATACTTTGGAACCTCGGGGTCGCGCGCTGGCTGCAGAGCGCTTGGAAGCTGTCGAGAGCGTCGGGGGTGTCAAACGTCGCGGTGCTCCACCGCGTCTCGGACCTGAGCGCCGCGGGCTCGGCCGGCTCCGAGCAGGTCGGACTTGCGCAGGGGCTTCTCGCCGACTCCGAGACGCGCGTCGTCTACGGACAGCCTCCGGGGGAGGTGGAGCACGCGGCGGCGCTGCTCGGGCTCTCGCGGACCGAGGCCGACCTGGTTCCGCAGTTGCGGCGCGGCGTTGCGCTGTGGAAGGTGGGCGGTAGGTCGTTCCTCGTCCAGCACTTGCTGTCGGAGCACGAGGCAGCGATCGTCGACACCGACGCGGCGATGGACGCCGGCGCCGGCGGGGCGCAACGCCAGGCGCGCCCACGCGACGAGCCGCGCCCCTCGGGCCCGCTGCGCCCATTAGGTAGAGGGACGTGAACCTCGCGCGGCTGCTCGTGGCGCTGTCGCTTCTCGGCGCCGGCTGGTGGCTGCTCTCGGCGCGCCCTGCTCTTGGAGGACGTGACGGCGGCGGTGGACCGGTGGGTGGCCGGGGGATCGGGCTGCTCCCCCCTCGCTCCGAGCTGGCGGGCGCCCCGAGCGCGCGCTGGGCGAGACGATCGGAGCTGCGATCGCTGGTCGTGCGAAACCCGACAGCAGGCAGGCTCACGCTCGGACGGGCGAGGCGGCGGCTGATCGCGGCGGAGCCTGGGTGCTCGGTGCTCGTGGTCGGACCCACGCAGAGCCGCAAGACGAGCGGGCTCGCGGTGCCCGCGGTGCTCGAGTGGGAGGGCCCCCTTCTCGCCGCATCGGTGAAGTCGGACCTCGCACGCCACACAGTCGACTGGCGAAGGGCCAGAGGCGAGGTGTGGGTCTACGACCCGAGCGGGTCCACGGGATTGGGCTCCGCCACATGGTCGCCGTTGTCCCAGGCGGGTACCTGGAGCGGGGCGAGGCGCGTGGCGAGATCGCTCACCGAGGTGGCGCGCTCGTCTGCGGGCAGCTTGACCGACGGGGACTTCTGGTACGCGACGGCCGCCAAGTTGCTCGGGCCGCTTTTGATGGCGGCAGCCGTCTCTGGCCGGGGGATGTCGGACGTGGTGCGTTGGGTGGACACCCAGGAGGTGGACGAGGTCGCCGCGGCGCTCGAGATGGCTGTGTCCGCCGGAACCTCGGGGGTCGCCGAGGCGCTACAAGCCCTCGAGGCCAGCTCGGGACGCGAGGCGCGACAGAAGAGCGCCGTGTACACCACCGCAGAGACCGTCGTCGAACCCTTCGCCGACCCTGCGGTGGCCCGCTCGTGCGATGCGCTCGGCGCAGGCGGCGCCGGCGGCGGAGCCGTCGACCCGGCCAGGCTCCTCGACGGCGACAACACGCTGTACCTGTGCGCCCCCACCCACGACCAGCGCCGGCTCCGGCCGCTCTTCGCAACGCTCGTGACGCAGGTGATCGAGGCCGCGTACGAGCGCGCCGAGCTCCGGGGTGCTGCGCTCGACCCGAGGCTGCTCGTCGTCCTCGACGAGGCCGCCAACGTGGCGCCGGTCGCCGAGCTCGACGTGCTCGCCTCGACCGCGACCGGCCACGGAGTGCAGCTAGTGACGGTGTGGCAGGATCTCGGCCAGATCACAGCGCGCTACGGACCGCGCGCCGGCAGCGTCGTGAACAACCACCGCGCAAAGGTCTTCCTCTCGGGGATCGCGGACACCCAGACACTCGAGCACGCGAGCCAGCTGATCGGCGACGCCGAGCACCCGTCGGTCGCGACCACCTCCGACGGGCGGTCGAACTCGTCCACCACGCGTTCGCCGGTCGTGAGGCGCCTCCTGCCGGGCGACGCGCTGCGCCGCGTGCCACCGGGCGGAGCCGTGGTCGTGTCTGGGCACCTGCCGCCGGTGCGTGTGGCGCTGCGCCCTTGGCAGGACGATCAGGACCTTCGCCGCCGGGTCGAATGGTCCCGTCGGAGGTGAAGTCGGTAACTTGGCGCTCGTGGCGAGCCAGGGGCAGAACCTTTCCGCCGACGAGGCCGCGCTCTCCGATCAGGCGCTCGAGCGCAACGAGCGCATCGCGGCCCTGGCCCGCAACGCGCGCGACGAAGCAGCGGCGTCGGGCACCCTCGTGTGGGACCCCTTCGATCCCGCGTGGGTGCACGATCCCTACAGGGTCTACTCCGAGCTGCGTGCGAGCAACCCCGTGCACCGTAGCCCGCTCGGTTTCTGGGTGTTCACCCGCCACGCCGACTGTCTCGAGATCCTGCGCGACAAGCGCTCGAGCAGCGACGCGCGCAACATCGAGACTTCCGACTTTCCTGCGCTGCGCGACCGAGAGCTCGTGGACGGCGGAGCGATGGGGGAGGTGCTGAGCGAGATGGCACCGTTTCTGTTCAGGGATCCCCCCGACCACACGCGCCTGCGCGGCTTGGTCCAGAAGGCGTTCACCCCACGTGTGGTCCAGGGCCTCGAGGCCAGGATCGAGCAGATCTGCAGCGAGCTCCTCGACGCCGCACTCGAGCGCGGCGAGGCCGATCTCGTGTCGGACTACGCCTATCCGCTGCCGGTCCAGATCATCATCGAGATGCTCGGGGTCCCGTTCGAGGACCAGGACCAGTTCAAGGGTTGGTCCGATGCACTCGCCAGGGGCCTCGACCCCGACTTCCTCCTCCCGCCTGAGGCCGTCGCGCAGCGTCTGAACGGGATCCTGTCCTTCGTCCAGTACTTCGCCGGGCTGATCGAGAAGCGCCGCGCGCACCCTGCCGACGATCTGCTGAGCCGGCTCATAACCGCCGAGGAGCAGGGCGACGTGCTCACTCAGGGGGAGCTGATCTCGACGTGCATCCTGTTGCTCGTTGCCGGGCACGAGACCACGGTCAACCTGATTTCCGGCGGGGCGCTCGCCCTCATGGACAACCCCGATCAGCTGGCGCGCTTTCGCGACGACCCGTCGGTGGCCCGTACCGGGGTGGAGGAGATGCTGCGCTACGTCGGGCCGGTGCAGCTCACCGGGCGCGTGGCCCTCGAGGACATGGAAGTGGGAGGCGTGACGCTCTCCGAAGGCGACTTCTCCATGCTCCTCCTCGCCTCGGCGAACCGCGACCCCGCAGCCTTCGAGAGTCCGGACGTCCTCGACGTCGGGCGGGTGGAGAACCCGCACCTCGGGCTCGGCTTCGGGATCCACCACTGCCTCGGCGCCTCTCTGGCGAGGCTGGAGTCACAGGTGGCGCTGCGCTCGCTGCTCGCCAGGGCACGCCGCATCGAGCTCGCAGCCGCGGAGCTCGCCTACAAGGAGAACGTGATCCTTCGGGGCCTCGAGTCTCTGCCCGTAGTGCTCGCCGCCTAGCCGACCTCGCTGGTGGTCAGCGGGGGGCGCGAGGGGCGACGAGCGGCCAGGGCCGCTCTCGCTCGGCGACGAGCGCCAGGTCGAGGAGCAGCTCCTCCTCGTGGTGGCGGCCTATGACCTGCATGCCGACCGGGAGGTCGTCCACGAGACCCACCGGTATCGACACGGCCGGGTTGCCGGCCAGGTTGGCGGGGAACGTGAGCGCCCCCTGGTTGGCTCCCGCCGCCACCACGTTGCCGAGCTCGGTAAGCAGGTCGCGGTCGCCGACCTTCATGGGCACCGGGCCCTCCGCCTCGAAGGCAAGGTCGGGGTTGGTCGAGGCGAAGATGAAGTCGACCTGTTCGAGGAGGTCGGCCATCGTCTCGTTGACCCGGATGCGGAACGACTCGGCGGTTCCGGCCATCGCGAGGTCGTACTGGTGGTGACCGATGTTCATGCCGAACATGATCTCCATCGTGAATTCCTGCTCGCAGGCCGGGTAGCGCTCGCCCAGATCGGCGCGAAGCGTCACCAGGTTCGACATCGCCCACTCGAAGAGCGCCGGCGGGAACTGCACGGCTATGTCCACGCGCTCGAGACCGGCGTCTTTGACGAGGGCCTCCGCGGCCGCGGTCACGTGCTCGGCGACCCTGGGGTGCACGATGGCCACACCGAGGTCGACCGCGATCGCGGCGCGTTTGCCTCGCAGCTCCCCGAGGTGGCTCCCGAGACCGTCCTCCCAGCCGCCGACCTTGGGCAGGCTCAGGGTGTCGCGCGGGTCGTACCCGTTGCACACGTCGAACCATCGTGCGGTGTCGCGCACCGAGCGGCTCAAGCATCCGAGGGTGACTGTGAGGGGGGTCTGGTGCGCGTGCGGGCCTTTCGGGATGCGTCCGAAGGTGGACTTGAGCCCGAAGGTGCCGGTGAAGGAGGCGGGGATCCTTATCGACCCGCCACCGTCGCTGCCCGAGGCGATCGGCAGCAGCCCGCCGCCGACAGCCGCCGCCGAGCCGCCCGACGAGCCTCCCGGCGTGAGCGCGGTGTCCCACGGGTTTCTGGTCGTGCCGTGCAGACGCGTGCTCGTCACGTTGATCCCGCCGAATTCGCTCGCCGTCGTCTGCCCGGCGAGCACGGCGCCCGCCGCGCGTAGGCGCTTCGCCTCGGTCGTGGTGTAGGTGGCGACCCGGTCGGCGAACACGAGGGAGGCCTCCGTGAAGGGCCAGCCCTCGACCGCCTCGAGCTCCTTGATCCCGATGGGCACTCCGCCGAACGGGAGCGAGACGTCCGCGCTCTTGGCCGCTTCACGCGCCGGCTCTGTGTCGACGTGGCTGAACGCGTTCAGCTCGGACCCCTCGATCGCCGAGAGACACTCGTCGAGGGCCTCGGAGGGGCTGATCTCACCCTTGCGGTACGAGTCGACCAGCGAGCACGCGTCTTCGAGCCAGGGCTTGGAATCCATGGGCTTCGAGGCTACTTCGACGGTGAGCCGGCACATCATTCGTCCCCCGGTCTCTCACCGGTTCGTGCTCTAAGGTGGCCGCGCCATGGTGAGGCCAGCCACCAACACGTCCGCAGGCGGCAAGGATGCGCCCGCGGAGCCGCTCACGCTCGCGATCGACATCGGAGGTACCGGTCTCAAGGCGTCGGTCCTCGATGCCGACGGCGCGATGGTGGCCGACCGCGTGCGGGTGGACACGACCTACCCCTGCCCACCGTCGAAGCTCGTGGAGGACATAGCAGCCCTCGTGGCGCCGCTGCCTGCAGCGGCGCGGATCTCGGCCGGCTTCCCCGGCATGGTCCGAAAGGGTCTCGTGCTCTCGGCTCCCCATTTCGTGACGGTCGGGGGCCCGGGCACCGCCGTCGACGACCGGCTACTCGAGCAATGGGCTGCCTTCGACCTCGCGGGCGCGATCCGCAAGCGTCTCGGCAAACCCACCCGGGTCGCCAACGATGCCGACCTGCAAGGTGCGGCGGTCGTGAAGGGCCACGGGCTCGAGCTCGCCATCACGCTCGGCACCGGCGTCGGGACCGCGTTCTTCTACGACGGACGCATCCTCCCGCATTTGGAGTTCGCACAAGCGCCGTTTCGCAAGGACCAGACCTTCAACGAACAGATCGGCGACGCAGCTCGCAAGCAGATCGGCAACCAGAGATGGAACCGCCGTGTGCTCAAGGCCGTCGCCGTGTTGCGGGCCCTCACGTTCTTCGACGAGTGCTACGTGGGCGGGGGCAACTCGAGGCGCGTCAAGATCGACCTCGGTGCCGACGTGAGCATCGTGGACAACTCGGCCGGGATACTTGGCGGGATAAAGCTTTGGGAGGGCCGGCACCTGGCGGTGTGATCAGGCGCCCTCGGGCCCGAGGGTCTTGGCCGATAGGCTCGTGCGGTGCCCCGCCGTGAGCCCGACGCCCAGCTGCTGTCGGAGGACCGCGACACCAAGTCCAAAGGCCGCAAGCGGAGTCCCGCACGGCTGGTCGCGGCGCTCGTCGTGGCGGGCTTCGCAGTCGCCTTCGTGGTTCAGAACCACCAATCGGTAGGTGTCCACTTCTGGTTCGTCACGACGCACGTCCATCTCGTCTGGCTCATCGTCACGTGCGTCGCGTTCGGCGCGCTGGCCGAGTGGGGGATCCGGCGGACGATCCGAAAGCGTGTGCAGGGGAGATTGCAGCGTCTCAATCCGCGCCGCGAGCGCCAGTATTAGCGGGTGCTGGCCGTAGGGACCACGGGCGGCGAGAGCGGGTACCAGCTGTGTCGCCCGTAGCGATCGCCGATCGCGCGAGTCGGAACCAGCCATGAGGGCGGTGACGATCGCCGACGGCGATCTTCACTGGGCCGAGCACCCCGACCCCGAACCCGGTGACGGAGAGCTGCTAGTCGCCGTGCGCGCGGCGGGCCTCAACGCGGCCGACCTCCTCCAGCGAGTGGACCTCTACCCCGCGCCTGCGGGCTTCCCGCAGGACATACCGGGGATGGAATTCGCGGGCGAGGTGATGGCCCTCGGCCGGGGGACCGCGCGCTTCGCGGTGGGGGATCGCGTCATGGCGGTGGTGGGCGGCGGGGCACAAGCCGAGCTCACGGTCGTGGACGAGCGATGCTGCATGGCCGTACCCGAGAACATCTCCTGGGACGAGGCGGGAGGCTTTCCCGAGGCGTTCTCGACCGCCTATGACGCGCTCTTCACTCAGTGCCAGATGTCGCTCGGTGACAGCGTCCTCGTGACGGGGGCCGCAGGCGGTGTGGGGACGGCCGCGGTGCAGCTGACTGCTGCTTGCGGCGCTCGCGCAACTGCGTCGGTGCGCTCCGCAGAGCTGCGCGACGCGGTGGCGGCGCTCGGGGCTGCCGAAGCGCTGGGCGTCGAGGAGGCGCTCGCCAGGGGCCCCTTCGACGTCGCGATCGAGCTCGTCGGCGGCCCGAGCCTCCCCGGGGTCCTCGGGGCCATGGATCTAGGAGGGCGCATAGCGGTGATCGGGGTCGGCGCAGGTGGTAGAGCCGAGCTGGACCTCCTCGCTCTCATGCAACGCAGGGCGCGCATAAGCGGCTCCACGCTGCGGGCGCGATCTTCTACCGAGAAGGCGGTCGTCGCCCGTGCCGTGGAGTCACACGTCCTACCGCTCCTCACCTCTGGGGGGGTGAGGGTGCCGGTGCTCGCGATCTACCAAATGGAACGGGCCGCAGAGGCCTACGAGCGGTTCGCGGCGGGGGGCAAGCTCGGAAAGATCGTGCTCGTCCCCTCGTAGCCGTGCTCCAGGCGGCAGGGACCCGGCCGGGCTGGTGCGGTTGCCTTCGACGCCGGCGGGTGCTTCGGGTCAGCGGGCGAGGACGACGCTCGATCCGTGTCCGAAGAGGCCCTGGTTGGCAGCGAGCCCGAGGCGCGCCCCCTCGACCTGTCGGGCGCCCGCGTCCCCGCGCAATTGCCACGTGAGCTCGCACACCTGGGCGATCGCCTGGGCGGGGATCGCCTCACCGAAGCTGGAGAGTCCACCGCTCGGGTTCACCGGGATGCGGCCACCGATGGCGGTGTCACCGTCGCGAATCAGGCGCTCTGCCTCGCCCTCCTTGCAGAGCCCGATGTCCTCGTACCAGTCGAGCTCGAGTGCGCAGGAAAGGTCGTAGACCTCGGCGAGGTCGACGTCCTCGGGGCCGATCCCGGCCTCTTCGTACGCGGCCAGCGCGATCGATCGGCGAAAGCCCGGGTGCAGTGTGCCGTCGACCCCTGCCGCGGAGTCGGTGGCGAAGTTGGGCATCTCGATCACGGTCTGGGGGAACCGGGGCGTGACGGTGGAGACCGCCCGGATCGTGACCGGGTGCGAGATCGAGCGCCGGCGGGCGAAGTCCATGCTCGAGAGCACGAGCGCCGCGCCGCCGTCGGAGGTGGCGCAGATCTCCATCAGGCGCAGGGGGTTTGCGACCATGGGGGAGGCGAGGACCTCCTCGGCCGTCACCTCCGCGCGGTAGCGCGCGTTGGGGTTCATGTGCCCGTTGTGCGAGTTCTTGACCTTCACGGCCGCGAAGTCCTGCTCCGTGGAACCGAAGATTTCCATGCGCCTCCGGGCGTAGAGGGCGAAGTACGCGGGGTTCGTGGCCCCGAGCAGGTGGAAGCGGAGCCAATCCGGGTCGTCGCGCCGCTCGCCTCCGACGGGGGCGAAGAAACCCTTGGGTGTGGTGTCTGCGCCGACCACGAGGGCCACGTCGCAGAGGCCTGCAAGGATCTGGGCACGCGCGGCGGCTATGGCCGTCGCCCCCGAAGCGCACGCCGCGTACGAGCTCGTCACACGCGCACCCGACCACCCGAGAGCCTGGGCGAAGGTGGCCCCCGAGACGAAGCCCGGGTAGCCGTTTCGGATCGTGTCCGCCCCGGACACGAACTGCACCTCGCCCCACGTCACGCCGGCGTCGTCCAGCGCTTGTCGTGCGGCCGCGACTCCGTACTCGACGAAGTTGCGCCCCCACTTGCCCCACGGGTGCATACCGGCCCCGATGACCGCCACCTGGTCGCCCGAGGCTGTCACTTGATCAGAGCCCCACTGTCGGAGCCGGTGCTCCCGGCGCTCTGAGCCTTGGCGCTTCTCGCTCCGGGCCGGGGGTCGCGCCGGGTGACGGGCTGCCACTTCCACACGAGGTACTCGTGATCGTCGTCCTCGTACAGGACGTCGGTGATGAGCTCGACCTCGTCGCCGATGGCGAGCTCGTCGACGCCGACGTGGCCGGCGACTTGTCCCATCACCACCATCTTCTCCGTCGCAAGCTCCACCGCCGCGATGCAGAAGGGGACGAAGGGATCGACGGCCACGAAGGGCGGGGGAGGCCCGTAGCAGGCATCGGTATAGGACCAGACCCTTCCCCGGCGGCTGAGTGCGACCTCCTCCGATGGACCCGCGTCGCAGTCAGGGTTGCGACAGTAGAGAGCCTCTCTGGGAAAGCTGTAGGTGCCGCAGGTGCCGCAGCGTCCGCCAATAAGAGCGGGTTCCTCGCCGGTGGAGAACCAACCCTCGACAGCTGGCAGCTGCTCTTTGACCCGGGCCATCGAGGAATCGTACGCCCGGGCGCCACACGACCTGCTGTGGGCCGGCCATTTGCCCCGTTCGCTCAGCCGCACGTCAGGGCGCCGTGTCGGACGGGGTAGCTGCGTCAGCCGGAGGCCCTGCGGACCCCGCGCCGGTACGCGCCTGGGAACAGGGAGCGGGCCACCGGGGCGAGTCGGGCCACCGCGGTGGCGTCGAGGTCGATCCTCCTGCCGCCCATGCCCTCCAGGAGGAGCCTCGACACCTGCTCCTCGGTGCGGCGGACCATGCGCGGCGGAGTGGGCATGCCGGCTTCGACGGCGCCTGACCCCATCGCGGTGGGGACCCATCCGGGGTAGAGCACGTGCATGTGGACGCCGCTGGCTTCGACGTCGAAGGCCAGGCTCTCGGTGAACGCGCTGAGGGCCGCCTTCGAAGCTCCGTAGGCCGCTTCGCGCGGGGTGGGCGCGCGGCCGGAGTCCGACGACACATTCACGATGACGCCTTCACCGCGACGTCGCATGCCCGGTAGTACGGCCAGAGTGCCTGCCACCGGCGCGAAGTAGTTGGTCTCCATCACAGCCCGGTAGGGAGCCAGCCCTTCGGCCTCCCCTCTCGGTTCGCCGATCCCGGCGTTGTTGACGAGGACGTCGATGCGCCCCTGTTCGCTTTCGATCTTCTCGAGAGTCCGGGTGAAACTCTCGGTATCGCTCACGTCGCAGACGATCGTCGACGAACGCACCGAATGGCGTCGCATCTCCGCCCCCAGTGATTCGAGCAGATCCGCACGCCTGGCAAGTCCCGTCACTATCGCGCCGGCTCGGCAAAGGTCGAGAGCGAAACGACGTCCGAGCCCCGACGACGCCCCGGTCACCACCGCCACCTTGTTCTTCAGTTCCATGGTTGTCCCTCTGGTTCAGTGCGCCTGGCTCCGAGGATATTGGCTGGCCGCGAGGCGGGTCCTCGACGAGGCAGCGCTGGATCACGGGCCCGGCGTGGTCTGGGCAGTTGGGGGAGTCGGAGGGGTGGCTAAACTGG
The DNA here is from genome assembly GCA_035509915.1 of Acidimicrobiales bacterium. Classification (GTDB taxonomy): domain Bacteria; phylum Actinomycetota; class Acidimicrobiia; order Acidimicrobiales; family UBA8190; genus Bog-564. The sequence continues at coordinate 26,516 of DATKIB010000056.1, forward strand.
TCTTTCGGTTCGGCCCCGGGTTCCCGGGGCCTCGCCCTAGGCGGACTGTGTGGTCCGCCGGATGCGCTCGTAGCCCAATTGGATAGAGCATCTGACTACGGATCAGAAGGTTGGGGGTTCGAGTCCCTCCGAGCGCGCCGTGTGATGTGTCACGTCATCGGCGAATGATGTGTCAAGTCATAGTCGAAACCCAGCCCAGCGTCTGGGGGTGGTAGTCCCGGGCGGGGTCGAGGGTGAGAGTCCTGAGCAGTGTCCCGTCGAGTGACAGGACCCGGACCTCCGCATCGGCGATGAAGAGCACGACACGCATTCCCTTGAAGGGGGCTCCCATTCCGATGTGTCGCAACCTGGACTCGTAGCGCATGGTCAGCTTCCCGCAGTAGTCCACCCGGTCATGGCGTATGCGCAGGTGCGTGTCGGGATCGATTGTCTCTGGGTGGGCCTTGACCCTGGACTCGAAGACCTCCTTAGGGGTTCTGCGCCCGAGAGAGCGATGCGGGCGTGTCTCGTTGTAGTACTCGACGAAGCGGTCGATCTGAGCCTGGAGCTCGGCAAGTGACCTCGGAACCTTCTGACGAAGCAGGTACTTCTTCAATGTCTGGTGGAAGCGTTCGACCTTTCCGCAGGTCTGGGGATGGTTGGGTTTGGAGTGCTTGAAGAGAATGCCGAGACGCTCGAGCTCTGTCTCGAAGAGCACCTTTCCGAGCCGGTATTTGCCGGTGTAGATGGCTCTGTTGTCACTCAACACCGCCGCGGGGGTGCCATATTTGGCTCTGGCCTGGTGAAAGACGCGCACCACGTCGGTGGTCTTCGTCACCGACAAGGCCACCGAGGCCACGCACAGCCGGCTGTGGTCGTCTATGAAGTTCAGGATCTCCACGTGACGGCTGCCCCGAAGCGACCAGTGGGTCATGTCTGACTGCCAGCACTCGTTCGGCAGCTCCGCCTCGAAGGAGATGAACGAGCTCTTCGGCCGCTTGCGCGGCTCGTAGACGATGCATCCACGCCGTCGGAGAACTCTCTGAATGGTGCTCACCGACGGAGCTGAGCGATGTCGGCGCTCCAAGAACGAGTAGATCGTCTGTGCGCCGGCGTCGAGTCCTTCTTCGCTGAGTTGCTTTCGGATGAGAACGATCTCGTCCTCGAGCTTCGTGCTGAGGGCGTTCGGGGAGCTCTTCGGCCGGCGCGACCGAGGGGTTAGCCCCTCGCCACCTTCTTCCCTGTAGCGGGCGAGCAGGCGGTAGATCCAGCTGTAGTGGACGCCGTGGGCGGCGGCGAGCTCGAGGACAGGCCGCCCCTCTTGCAGATGTGCCTCGACCAGGAACCGGCCCTTGTCCACAGGCGAACCTCCCACCTCGGGTTTCGCCTATGTCTTGACACATCCCCAGTCAGGACCTTCGCTTATGTCCTGATCTCAGAGACCTCCGAGCGCGCCGCATTTCCGCCGGTCACATTCCAGATTGTCAACGACGGCTGAATTTTGACCCCCCTGCGACGTTGACTGGAACCCGCCACGTCGATGGAGGGTCAGTATTCAGGCGTCGCTGACACTGATCAGATGCTTCCTTCTATCTGAAGGAATTGACAATCGAAGCAGCTCAAAGCGGTATAGCTTCCGACATGGCGGCATCAGTGACACCGGTTTTCAGATCGCCCGCTGGCACCAAATCGATCCGTGCCTCCACCAGTTTTGCGAGCTCGCCTTGAGCCCGGGCGAGCCCAATCAGGCCCACTCCCGGTGAGACATCCACAAGCAGATCGACGTCGCTCTCCTCGGTTTCGGTGCCTCGGGCGACGCTGCCGAAGACCCTGATGTTCGAAAGCCCGTGCCGGGCTGCAACGTTGCGCACCTCGTCGCGACGAACCCAGAGTCTGTACCCGATCGGTCCCTTCAATAACTCTTTCGGATCGAGCGAGCGGGCCGTTGTCAAGAGGTGGATCCGGGGTTCGCGGCGGCCGAATGGATAATCCTCACGTTCGCTCACGTCGCGATCACCTCGGCGACCGTTGTCGCTCTACCCAAGGCTTCATCGGTTGTCAGAAGTGGCACCGAAAGAGCCTGGGCGAGTTGTACGTAAAGAGCGTCAGCAAGCCTGAGGCGTGCGCGACGCTTCCAAGCACCTCGTACGAGGCTCGGCAAATCATGGCGCGTGACCGGGACGTTCAAAGCAACTTCGAGCCTGGCGCCCGCCTCACGCGCAGACAGGGAACCAGATCGGTGGATACGGCCGATCGCTGAAAGAACTTCGGCATCTAGATGGGCGGGCGCGTGTAGGGGCACGTTTATGATTCGATCTCCGATGATCGCAGCAGCCGATCCGCCAAGCACGAAGTCGACGACGCGCGAGGCATCAACGACTGCTCCTGGTTCAGGCAATTCGGGTGCCCATCTCATCCCGTGCGGAGTGCAACGCGCCAGTGACCTGTTCGTGCGTGATGCCCGTAGGTGCGAGGTTTCGCACGCGTGTTACCCATTGGGTGGTTTGATTTCCGTTGAGCTCGTTCCGCAATGCCTCCTGGGCGATCTGGGACACGTTCACCCCCGCTTCCTTAGCTGCGGCGGCCAGATCGTCGGGCAAATAGATGTTCACTCGTGACATACACACATAATACACACCTAGCCACTCTTTGGGCTGCCGAGCGCGCTAAGACCGGGTAGGCGGCTTGCTAATGGATTCGCCTCTGCCATGGGTTGATACTCGCCTCGTCACTGTTTGAAGCGAGCCGCATCCTCCGATCCCCTGGTGGTGTCACCCGGGCTGTATGAGTGAGCGCCAGCCCCTGCCAGGCTCCCCCCGGTCACGATGAGGTACTCGTCTCGAATGGGGCGGTTCTCGAACCAGCACTCGAGTATCTCGCGCACCCCGGCGGCGTAGCGCGCCTGTGCCGACAGCGAGCTGCCCGAGATGTGCGGCGTCATGCCGTGATGGGGCATGGTCCGCCAAGGGTGGTCCCGGGGTGCCGGCTGTGGGAACCATACGTCGCCGGCGTACCCAGCCAGCTGCCCGCTTTCAAGCGCCCGGACGATGGCGTCACGATCGCAGATCTTGCCGCGCGCCGTGTTTACGATGTAAGCGCCCCTTTTCATCTTGGCGATGAGAGAGTCGTCGAACATCCCCTCGGTCTCCGGGTGAAGCGGAGTGTTGATAGTCACTACGTCGCACACCCTCACCAGGGCCTCGGCATTGGGATGAAAAGTGAGTCCCAGATCCCCCTCGACCTCATCGGGCAGCCGATGGCGATCGGTGTAGTGAAGTTTCATGTCGAAGGGCTTGAGGCGTCGAAGCACCGCCGACCCGATCCGACCGGCACCGATTGTGCCTACGGCCATGCCCTCGACGTCGTAGGAACGGGCCGCGCAATCAGCGATGTTCCAACCACCGTCGACCACCCAATTATAAGAGGGGATGTAGTTGCGCACCAGGGACAGGATCATCATGACCACGTGCTCAGCGACACTGATGCTGTTGCAATAGGTCACTTCGGCAACGGTGACTCCCATTTCGATGGCTGCCTGGAGATCCACGTGGTCCGAGCCGATGCCAGCGGTTACTGCCAACTTCAGATTTGGGGACTTGGCGAAGCGCGCGGCCGTAAGGTACGCGGGCCAGAAGGGCTGCGAGATGACGATGTCGGCATCGACAACCTCACGGTCGAAGACCGAGTCGGCGCCGTCCTTGTCGGCGGTGACCACAAAAGTGTGTCCCTGGCTCTCGAGAAAGCGCCTAAGCCCCAGCTCGCCGGACACGCTTCCCAGTAGCTCGCCCGGCGTGAAGTCGACGGCGCGCGGTGTTGGCATCGTCTGGCCCCCGGGGTAACGATCGAGCACGGGGATCTCGTCGCGCGGATACGCCCCCGGCTGACCGTCGACGGGGTCGGGATAGAGCACGCATAGGACCTTGGACATGTCTGCTCCGATAGTGAACGGGCCGCAAGAATCGTGGCCTACCTACTAGTCAGTGCCACAATGGCAATTTCAGAGCCCCAGTGTCACCACCGACCGTAGGACTTCCCCCTTGTTCATGCGCAGGAAAGCGCCCTCGACGTCGCCAAGAGGGATCGTCTCCGAGACGAAACGATCCAGGTCGAGGCGGCCTTGCAGGTAGAGGTCTATGAAGAAGGGGAAGTCGCGCGATGGCAGGCAGTCCCCATACCAGCTGGGCTTCAGTCGGCCACCTCGCCCGAAGAAGTCGATCATGGGAAGGTCGATGCGCATATCCGGCGTGGGCACGCCCACCTGGACGAGCGTCCCGGCTAGGTCGCGCGCGTAGAAGGCCTGTTCCATAACCTTGGCGTTGCCCACGGCCTCGATACACACGTCTGCACCCGCCCCATTCGTGAGCTCCCGGACGCGCTCGACTGGGTCTTCAGTGGTGGCCAGCACGGTGTGGGTGGCCCCGAAATGCGCCGCCAATTCGAGTTTGTGGGCGTCGACGTCGACGGCGATGACGCGAGCGGCGCCGGCCAGACGCGCCCCTGCCACGGCCGCACAACCCACCCCGCCGCAGCCGAAGACGGCAACGGAGTCCCCGATGCCGACTTCGCCGGTGAACATGGCCGCGCCTAGACCCGCCATGACCCCGCATCCGAGTAGCCCAGCAGCCTCGGGGCGGGCCCGGGGATCGACCTTCGTGCACTGGCCCGCTGCGACCAGGGTCTTGTCGGCAAACGCGCCGATACCGAGAGCAGGTGTCAGCGCGGTGCCGTCAGCGAGCGTCATCTTCTGCTCGGCGTTATGAGTAGCGAAGCAGTACCAGGGCCGCCCCCGGCGACACGAGCGGCACTGGCCGCAGGTCGCTCGCCAGTTGAGCACCACGAAGTCCCCGGGCGAGAGGTTCGTCTCGTCGGGCCCGACGGATTCGACCACTCCGGCCGCTTCGTGTCCGAGGAGGAAGGGGAAATCGTCGCTGATTCCTCCCTCGCGATAGTGCCAGTCCGTGTGACACACACCACATGCCTGCACTGATACGACGACTTCGCCGGGTGCGGGGTCTGGAACGAGCACCGTCTCTACGGACACCGGCTTCCCCTTGGCCATGGCGACTACCCCACGCACCTCGTGTGGCATCAGGCCCCTCTCGGTCGAATGCCGAACCCCTAGTTCCTGCAGTTTGGTCCGCCTCGCGAAGAAAGACAACGGACCGGCGTGACACGCGACGCTGTCCTGACGATGCGCAGGACCGTTCAGAGAACAGCCCTGGGCGTCTCCGACTGGTCACTCAACTCCAAGGCGTGTAGCAAGAGCCGCTTGGCGGTCATCAGCTCTAACCACTCGCTGTCGGCGGTTCCTAAGCTCTGCCGGGCGTGACTGGCCAACAATTCTTGCACCTCCGCAACCGCGGCCCGAACGGCCACCTGGTCGTGGTCCGCGGTGGTCCACAGCTCGGAATAGGCCTTCTTGGCGTAGGGAGAGGGCTCGCCCGCCAGATCCCGCGCTTCCCGCACAAGGTTTTCCACGGTCCGCGACAGCGAGGCCTGTGTCGCTTCGACCGTCGAGTGGCCCGAAGTGGCGTGGGAGTTCTCCGTGACATCGATGATCACGTCCTCGCCGTAGACGTGGTGCCAGGCGTCGGCTTCAGCTGGCCTCAACTCGTTCCAGGCGTGGCTCTCCCACCCGCACGCACAGAGCGCGCGGTGAGAACGACCTCGCCGTGCGATCGTCACGACATGGTCCTGGTCTCGTCTCACCCACCCGACCTCCTCGCGTCCCGCCGAGGTGAAAAGAGTATCCCGCGGCCATCACACAGCATCAGACAGATATGGAGTCCCTGGGTGCGACAACCGTCAAAGAGAGGCGATACGGGCTGCGGCCGCGGCGAGGGTGGGGTCTTCGCCAATCGTGAACATCGACCGCCGACCAGTGCGCTGGAAGAGGATCGCGATCCGCGTGGACACCGCACTCGCTCGCACCAGGGCGAAGACCTCGTACCAGTCGAGATCCACGAGCTTCCGCCCAACACGTTGCTCGACACGGGCGATCGCCTCCTCTTGGGTCCCGAACCCAGGGACTGCCATTCCCGTGAGGTCTACTTGGAGCCGCTCGAGGGCGAGGAACCAAGCGAGGTCCATCTCGATAGGTCCCATCGATGACATGTCCCAGTCGAGCACCGCCTTCGGAGCGAGCGTGGCCGCGTCGAACACGACGTTGCCGAGACGCACGTCTCCCCACAACAATCCGCCCTCCGGCTCGCGGGCGGGTCGGTTGGCAACGCACCAGGCCAGCGCGTCTCCAAGTCCGAGTGGCGGAGCGCCGTCTGTGGCCCATGCGACGTAGCGCTCCCAGAAGTCGATTTCGGCGTCGAGTCCGACGCGTAGGTTAAGGCCGTTTGCGGGCGTGGCGTGGATCCTGATGACGGTGTCGACGAATGCTCGCCACACAGCGTGCCGAGCGCCATCGTGGGTGAGCGCCCGGAGCCAGGTGTCGGCGGCGGTCAACTCGCCGGGTATCGGTCCGTCAACGAACGGCATGGTGAGAAACGGCGCGCCGAGGAACGACTTGTCGGGCTCGAACCTGACCGGCGACGCCACTGGTACGCCTGCCGAGCCGACCGCTTCCTGGACGGCAGCCTGCTGCGCGAGGTCGTAGGTGTGGAAGATACCGTCGCCCACCGGCGGCAGACGGACGACTAGCTCTCGATCTACGACGACGGTCTCGCACGACCAACCTGGCGTCGCTCGGGTGATTTCACCGACGGGACGACCGAGCCACTTCTCCAGCCCGGCTCGCAAGATCGCAGCGTCGCGTTCGGCGGTCAGTGTCACAGGAAGGACGCCTCTTCGGTGAGACCGATCTCCGGATGAGGCCCGGCGAAGATGCTCTGGACGTTGCCGACGCCGGTTCCGCCCCCGACCGGGTCGTCGACGCGCACGAGGTTGTCGCGCATCTGGTGGAGCCTCCGGGCGTTGACGGGGTCGGTGCAGTCGGCGATGTGCTCCCCGTCGACGTGGAGGTCGCCCCGCCACTCGCCGTGCCAGTGACCACCGAACCCGAAGTAGAGACCCGTTCCGAGGTGAAATCCCGTGTCACCTAATGCGAAGAGCTCGATCGGGCGCGCCGCGCCGTCGGCCATGATGCAATCGAGCTTCGCTCGCAGCAGACGCCGGTTGTCGTCGCGCACTTGGGCGTGCGGCACCAGCGCGGCGAATGGCTCACGCCGGCCGTCGGGGTGCTCGAGACCTCCTTGGAGCTCAGATCGTTGCCAGCCCCCGATGGCGTGACGCTGGTAGTAGACGTGGATCCCGTACCGGCTGCCGTCAGGACGCTCGCAAAGCAACGGTGACCAGAGGATGGTGGTGGAGACGTTCGGTGGCCGCGGTGCCTCTTCGACGCCGGCCACGGGGGCGCCGACCATGTAGCGCACACCCCAGGAGTGGTCTCGTGTCGAGACCGAGGTGGCGTCGTCGAGCGGGCGACGGACGCCGTCGATGTCGACCCACCCGGCCGCCGTTCCGATGTGGTGATACCGCACGATGTCGGCGTCGACTCGGACACCGTCCCTGCTCCGGTGCTGCTCGGACTGCTCGAGCGCGGCCGGAACCGCGCCTGTGAACGTCCATTCGAAGCTGATCGGCAAGACGTCGTTGGGGGAGAGGCTGAAACGCACTGTACGAAGGGGCTCGAGGACCTCGTAACGTATGGGCCCGGCCTCGAGCCGCTCGACCTCGGGGAACAGTCGCCGGCTTGCCCGCACCGTCCACTGCTCGGTGCCGCGGCTCACACCCGCGTAGGCGTCGAGCACGTTGCGGTTTGGGTATTTGCCCATCCCGAAGGCCAGCTGCCACGACCCGTCACGTGGCGCAGCCATCGCACAGACCTTCTCAGTCCAGGAATGGTCGGACTGGGCGACGGTCGCGAACGTGTCGGTGATCTGATGGTGGAACGTCTCGTCCGCAGGAACCAACGGCCCGAGCGTGCTCATCGGCGCCCTAGGTGCGATTGAGGCGAGCGACTTGCTCGGTCCGGCTGCGAACCAGGTCGTTGAACGCCTGCCCCGGTCCTATGTGCTCCCAAAGCTTCGCCGGGTAGTACGTGACATACATCGTCCGACGTCCACCGGCTCCCGTGGGCTGGGGCGAAGCGTGCATCAAGTCCTGGACGTGGACAGTGACGTCACCCGGCTCGGTGTCGATGCTCGTGACGGGAACGGCTTCGAGGGATTCCTTCCACCGGTAGTGGATCCCGTGACCATGGCTGCCGGGGATGGCCAGCAAGTTCCCGGTCGACGCGTCCGAGCCGGTGAGCTGGATGCCGACGCTGACCGACGGACACAGGATGGCGTGCCCACCCATGCCGCAGTCCTGGTGCCATGGGATGTTGGAGAGGCCGCTCGTGTTACCGGGCACTTTGATCAGCACTGCACTGCCCTCCATGCGGTCTGGCGCAAGGCGCAGGGTCGGATCGAGAAGGGTTCCCAACCGCCGAATCCGAGGGTCATTCTCCAGCTTGGCGAGGGTCGACGAACGCAATGTCGTGTAAACGAGCCGGCACAGCGCCCTGCTCCTGTCCTCCCGGGTAACCCACCACGACTGATCGTCGCCCGGACGGGCAGACGCCGCCAGTCGGTCGATCTCCTCGTTTGCAGCGTCCATGTCATCGCGGCTGAAGACAGCTTTTATATGGAGGTACCCGATCGCCCGCAGCTGCGCGGCAAGCTCGGCGTCGTCGGCATCCGACATGAAACTGGCTTGTGCGTCTCGACCGTCGAGATCGACCTCCGCTGGGTCGTAGGGCGGGATGCCGGCGTGGAGGTATCTGAGAACCGGATCCCAATCCGCGAGCTGCCTGAAGCCACCGCGTTCGAAGGTCAGGTGGTCGTTCAGGAAGAGATTGATAAAGGTCCGAAGCTCTCTGACCAGATCCTGCCATGCCTCGTGGCCCAGACGCACAGCGGTCGCACCGGTCGAGCGGCCTTCCTCGACCACGATCGTGCCGTTCTGAGAGGCATAGGTGATTGCCTGATCGCCCACCAGAAACGTGATGTCACTCGTCGACGCGAGGCGCTGTGCTGCACGCTCGAGGACAGACGTCTCGACCTTTGGGGCAGTGGACGGGAAGAGCGGCACTCGCCAAGTATGTAGGAAAGCCGCCACCCGGTGCAGAGCATCTGACTCCTTATCAGGTGCTTGACTCCCAACCCACGAACCTCCAAGGACTCCGCGCCGATCCTGGGCGAAGTGACGGGCGTCTTCAGGCAGAAGGCTTCTTGCCTTTGAGATTCAGCGCCACAGCTTCACGGATGAGGTTCTTCAGTGCAGCTTCGTCGATCTTGTCGTCTTCTTTGATGTCGATGGCACGCCTGACGTTTCCCCCGAGGCTGGAGTTGAACAGACGTGAAGGATCCTTCAGAGCAGCGCCTTTGAAGAACGTCAGCTTGACAGCGTTCTTGTAGGTCTCGCCAGTGCAGATACCCCCATCGTGGGACCAGACGGGTACTCCGGGGTTGGTGGGCTTCACCCACTTCCATTCCTCGACGATATCGGGGTCCGCCTTTTTGATGATTCCCCGCACCTTGCTGAGTGTCTTGCCGCGCCAGTCGCCCAGCTCTCTGATCTTGTCGTCTATCTGCTTGGAAGCATTCGTCTCATCGTTTGCCATGTGGATCCCCTACGCAGTCGTCCCGTCTGTATGAAGTCACCATAATGGTGCGGTCGTGGTCTACCATCACGCGGTGGCGTCGGACCGCAGGCTGCGCAAGTTCATCCGGCAATGGCGAAGGCGTTACCCGTTCCCGGTCGACTGGGTCGATGACCGCGCCAACAAGCAATGCCGTAGGAGCGAGAAGCAGTGGCTCGTGCAGTTCGATCGGGTGACGACCCTGAAAAGACGCCAGACGCTTTCGCTCATCTTCTGGAAGTTCGGTGGTAGCGCCCATCTGATGGAACAAGCGGTCAAGGGCATCGATAGTCCGAGCGGATGGGGCCACGCCCGGCGCCAGATCAAGAAGGCTCTCGTTGCCCCCAACGCCACGCAGGCCCTGGATTGTCTTGCCGGCCCCGAGGAGGGCATCTCGGGGTGGGGGCCGGAGGTGGCGAGCGTCGTCCTCTCTGCGTGCAGACCTGACACCTTCACGGTCGTCCACGATCGCTCGCTTCGGACTTTGAAGGCTCTCGAGCTTTTCTCTCCATCTGTCGAGGGTCAGTTCGATCGTTCTGATTGGTGGCCGTACCTTCGGGAGTGCAAGAGGCTCGCCCAACTCTGCGGTCGGTCCCTTCGCGAGGTCGACCAGGCCCTGTGGGCTGCCGCCGATGACGCGCCGAGCCTTCCAAAGCCGCCCAAGCGGGTAACCCGTAAACCTCCAGCCCAGAAGTAGCTTCAGCTCACAGGATCGGGACCAACGACGGCCTTCCAAGCGGTGAGCTGCTCAGCTGCCGCCGGCGTCAGGGCCCCACAGGCGATGCAGCAACCCCGACGCTCGGGCGATGCGCCGCTCGACCCCGGCCCGCAGCGCGTCTTCGGTCCCGACGAGCAGGACGCGATGCCGAGCACGCGTAACCGCCGTATATAGGAGCTCCCGGGTCAGCACTCGCGACGACGGGTCGGGGAGGACGATCGCGACCTCGTCGAACTCCGAGCCCTGCGCCTTGTGGATGGTCATCGCGTACACCGTCGCCACGTTGCCGAGCAGCGAGGGGCTCACCGACAGCAGGTCCCCGCCCCTGCGGAACACCGCTTCTACTCCTCCTCCCTCACGCGGCAGGACGACTCCGACGTCCCCGTTGAACAAGCGCAGGGCGTAGTCGTTGCTGGTGACGATCACCGGTCGTCCGACATACCACGCGGAGGAGACCTCCAGGGTGGGATCTCCGGCCACCAGGCGCTCGACGTGGTCGTTCCAAGTCGTCGCCCCCGCCGCTCCGCGCCGGTGGGCGCATAGGAGGCGAAAGCCGTCGACGGCCAGAAGCGAGGACTCGACCCCGCCGCTCCGGGCAGCCTCGACGAGCATCCGGCCGTGTGAGGTCGCACGCTCGAGAATGACGCCTTGGGCATCGGTGTCGGTACTGCCGTCCGCAGCGATCCACTCGATGCCCGGGTCAGGATTTCGTAGCGCCTCGAGTGCACGCTCCGCGTCGCCTGATCGCACAGCTTCGGCAAGCTCGGCGAGCGCGCCGCTGAAGCGATGGTTGGTCCTGAGGGTCACGACGCAGTCGCCGATCGCAGTCGGTGCCGTGGAGGTGGAGGTCTCGGGCTCGGCAACCCCGCTCAACTCTGCCCGCTCGGCCGCGACTCGAGAGCTCGCGGTAGTGAGGTGCCCGGCAGGTCCGACGACGTCGGCGAGCACGACACCGGCCTCGACGGAGGCGAGCTGCTCCGGGTCGCCGATCAACACGAGCCGGGCGTCCCTGCGCACCGCCTCGACGAGCCTGGCCATGAGCCACAGAGGCAGCATCGACGTCTCGTCGACGACCACGACGTCGTAGGGCAGCGGGTCTCCGGCATCGTGCCGGAAGCGGGTGGTGCTGCCGGGACGAAAGCCCAACAACCTGTGCACCGTCGAGGCGTCGAGCGCCTCGAGGTCGCGGCGCAGCGAAGCGTCGATCTCGAGCCCCGAAGCCTCGGCGCGCACGGCCTCGGCGAGGCGAGCGGCGGCCTTGCCGGTGGGTGCTGCTAGAGCGACGAGGGGCGGCCGGGTGCCGGCTGCGGCGGCCTGCTCGAAGAGCGCGGCGAGCATGCGGGCCACCGTGGTCGTCTTGCCGGTGCCCGGACCGCCTGCGATCACTGCGAGCCTGCGCAGGACGGCGGTTGCGGCCGCACGGCGCTGCTCCGCGGAGCGATCGCCGGGGAAGAGCCGTGCGAGTGCTTCCGCGGCACGCACTGGCTCGGTGTCCCCAGGCTCTGAGGAGGTACGGGCAGCTATGTCGTCTGCCACCGCTATCTCGTCGCGCCACAGGCGATCGAGGTAGAGAGCCGGTCCCTCTAGGACGAGCGGCCGGCCTTCCTCGGAACCGGGGCTCGTGGACACGATCCGGCTCGCCGCCATCTTCTCGATCCAGCGTTCGGGATCGGGCCACGCCAGGGTTTCGACGACCGCCTCGTCCTCTTCGCCGGCGCTTGCGGTCGCTCGGACTGTGCTCAGGTCCACGTAGACGTGGCCGACGCGCGGAGCCCGTACCGCAAACGCCGCACCGAGGGCCACCGACCCATCGGTCTCGCCGGCCAGCCGGACCAGGCGGACAGCCACGTGGATGTCCGAAGGTGCGAGCACCCCGGCCCGGTTGAACGAACCGAGCAGGGAGCCCGGGTCGAGGCTACGAACGACCGTCGAGGAGAGGTCGTCTGGTAGATCGCCGTCGCCGGGCTCGAGCTCCGTTACCAAGAGGCTCACGACGCCCGCACCTCGGTCCCGCCTGATCCCTCGTCGAGCAGGTCGGAGACCTCGGTCACGAGAGCGGCCGGCGGGGTCCACGCGAAGACGCCGCACGGCCGGCCGTCCACCCTCGGCGTGCTCGGACCGAGCATCCCGCGAAGGAACAGATAGAGCGCTCCTCCTAAGTTGCGCTCGGGGTCGTAGCCCGACATCCGCCAGCGCAGGTAGCGGTGCAGTGCGACAAGGTAGAGAAGCGCCTGCAGCGGGTAGTGGAACCGGCGCATCTCGGCGTCCAACGCTTCGGGCCGGTAGTGCCACGCCAGCAGCTCCTCGTCGAAGGGCGCGAGCCGGTTGGACTTGTAGTCGACCACGAAGAATCTGGCGCCGCCGCCTGCGCCCCGGCGCAGGACCAGGTCGATGGACCCGGTGAGGTAGCCGCGGAAGCTGCCCTCGAGCATGGGCCCGGCCAGCCGCTCTCCGTACCCGAAGAGCGGGTCCCCGGGTCGCTCGTGGCGCGCCAGGACCTCGGCGAGAGCGGCGGTGGTGACGGTGGGTCCGGCCGGCGAGTCCCCACCCCCGATGGGGAACTCGAAGTCGAGCTCGTCGAGGCGGTCCGCTCGCGCCGCGTCGGCGAGCGCGGCGTCGCCGGTCGACGGCCCGAGCGAGGTGCGGATGGCCGAGGCGAGACCAGCGACGACGATCTCCGGGGGCCCGAGCGAGACCCCGTGGCGCGCCACCTCGGCGCTCAACGCCGCGGAGAGGTCTGCCTCGAGATCGGGGGAGGCGAAGTCCACCAGCTCGAGTACCCGGTGCAGCACCGTCCCGACTTCGGCGCCGGCAGGCATGCCGCCGAGCGGGCACACCGCGGCGAGCGGGTCCTCACCGCCATCCGATGGAGCCGCCGGCTCCGCTGACACAGCGTCCGACCCTTCCGTTCCCGCTGGGGACGCCGACGACGCAACCGGAGCGGAGCGGGCGGGTTCGTCGACGGTGCCAGGTGCCTCGGGCTCGCTGCCGAAGGTCTCCTCGTGTGCCGTCGCTGTGATCGCGCTGTAGGAGGTGCGCCGCCACGATCGATCGATCGCCCTCCCGAACGACGCGACGCGGAGAACCTCAGATCCGCTCGTGCCAGGAGACCACTTGGTGTCGGTGGAACCCGAAGCGTGCTCGACGACGAAATGCCCAGGCGCGTTCGACGCCAGAGTCTCGAGCTTGCTGGCCACGTCGGTGTCGGACGGCTCCCCGGCGCTCCCGTCCGGAGCCACCTGCCCGTCCTCGTCGCGTTCGAACAGCAGACGGCCGAGAGGCGACTGCTGGCACTCGTGTGTGCGGGCCCACCAGATCACCGCCTGGTGCTTCGCACGCGTCAGAGCCACGTACAGCAGTCGGAGCTCCTCTCCGCGCTCCTCCAGGTGGTGTGCGCTCTGGTGCTCTCTGTACGTGGAGCCCTCGCTTCCCACGTCGAGCTTGCGCTGGTTGCCGTCCGAGGGGTCGTGGAAGACCACGGGCTGTCCATGTCGCTCCGAACCGCCGTCCCACATGTACGGGCAGTACACGACGGGGAACTCGAGCCCCTTGGCCCGGTGCACGGTGAGGACCTGCACCGCCTTCTCGTCGGAGTCGAGCCGCCGCGTGCGCTCCTCGGCCTCGTCCTCCGTGGGTTTCTCGGCGATCTTTCGCGCGAGCCAGGCCCGTAGGCGCGGGAGGCCGAGCTGGGAGGAGGAAGCCTCGGCGCCGAGCAGCTCCGCCACGTGGGCGAGGTCGGTCATCTGTCGCTCGCCGTCCTCTTTGGCCAAGAGGCGTTCGGGGACGCCGCCCTCGATGCAGGCGGCGCGGAACAGCGCGGCCACCCCTCTGTGACGCAAGACCTGACCGAGGCGTCGCAAGCGGAGGTGGAGCTGCTCGAGCTCCGTCTCGTCGGCCGTCGCCACCTGCTCCGCCGACATCCCGACGAACGGGCCGAGTGCCACCGCGACCGCACGCCCTCGCGAGGCCGGCTGCTCCAGGGCCTCGAGGAGACCCAGCCACGTCTTGGCGGCAGGCGCCCTCAGGACGCTCGCGCTCGAGGCGACCACGGCGGGGACCCCGGCCGAGCGCAGAGCCTCGTGGACTATGCCGGCGTGGCGGTTGGTTCGCACGAGCACCGCCACATGCGCCGGCGTGAGCGGCCGCCGCCCACGTTCGTGACCTTGCTCGTCCCACTCGACCAGCTCGGTACCCGAGGACAACAGTGCCGCCACATCCGAGGCGAGGTCGCTTGCCACCCACTCGAGGGCGAACTGCTTCTCCACGAGGTTCTTCGCTTTGGTGAGCGTCAAGTCGTGGTGCTCGCCGGTGTGCAGGACCCGCGCGCGTAATGCGGCAGGAGACGGCGCTCCCTCGAGGCCCGGACGCGCGTGGCCCGGTATCGACCGCACCACGCGATAGGGAATCTCCGGATGTCCGAGGTAGACAGGGTCCATCAGCGCGTCGAAAGCCCGTAGCAGACCCTGGTCGCTCCTGTAGTTGTCGCCGAGGGTGTAGCGCCGGTCAGCGCACTCGGATGCTTCGAGGTAGGCGTACACGTCGGCGCCGCGGAACGAGTAGATGGCCTGTTTCGGGTCGCCGATCAGCACGAGCACGGTCCTCCCGCCGCCGAAGGCGCTCGACACCACGTCCCACTGGACCGGGTCGGTGTCCTGGAACTCGTCGACGAGGACGACCTTGAAGCGCCCGGCAAGGCGGTCGCAGGCGGCCCTGCCGCGCTCGGGGTCGGCGAGAGCGTCGCGGAGCCTGACGAGCAGATCGTCGTAGGTGAGCAGGTTGGCATTCTGCAGACGGTGGCCGAACTCCGTGCGCGCCTTTTCGGCGAAGCGCCGGAGCCGGCCGGGCACGGAGTCGCCCGGCGGGGGCTCGAGCGGAGTGTCGGGGTTGCGGATCGCCTCTCGCGCCGCCTCGAGCGCCTTCGACCGCTGAAATTCGGGCTGCCCGTAGCCGAGCGCCCGCCGCAGGTAGAGGTCGTCGACCACCTCTTCGACCAGGTCCGAGGTGTCCTCGAGGAGGGTGTCGCGCGCCGAGGCTCCGCCGTCCACCCCCATCGATGAGAGGACAAGCTGGCAGAAGCCGTGGGTCGTGGTGATCGTGGCCTCGTCGAACGAAGCCAACGCCTCGGCCAGCCTGCGGCATCGCTCCCGCACTTCGGAGGTCGGCCCCTCAGCGAGGGTCCTCGCCACGGGGTCTTCGGGTGGCGGCTCCTCGTCGTCTTGGAGGTATCCCTCGAGCAATGTGTGCGCTGACACGAGGCGCTCTCTCACCCGGTCGCGCAACTCCCCGGTCGCCATCCGCGTGAAGGTCACCGCCAGGATCTCGGAGAGCGGGGTCCCGTCTGCGACGAAGCGGGCCACCAGCGCTGCGATGGTGAAGGTCTTCCCGGTCCCGGCCGAGGCCTCGAGCACGGTCACCCCCGCACCCGGCAGCACGCCGCACACGTCGAATTCGGAAGGCGAAGCTTCGTTCATGGGGAGCTCTGCGTCTCGTGTTCGAGAATCGGGTCCCAGAGCCGATGCGCCAACACTTCGAGGCGAGAAGGCCCCTTGCGCCAACCCGGCCCGGTCTCGCCTGCGGCAGGAGGGTTCTCGAGCAACGAGCCCAGTGACACCGGAGCGCCGAGGACCTCCACGTGACAGACATCCTGATCCTCGCCCGGCACCATCGACCCGAACTTGGTCTCCCACCTTCCGCGTGCGGCCCTTTGCGGGTCGCGCTGTTCCGCGGCCGCCTCGGCCCACGCCGCCGAGGTGTCGCAGTAGAGGGGAAGCGGCTCGCGCAGGCCGCGGTCGTAGAGGTCGACGAGGGTTCCGAGCAGCTCGCGCGCCTCGAGCGAGGCGGCTCGCGGATCGGGGTCGAGCGTGGCGACCTTTGCGACGCACACCGGGGCCCTGTCGGCGCGTCCGACGGTGACGGCGGAGATCGAGCGGTCCGTCAGCGAGGCTGAGAGCGCGAGGAACCTGGCCCACGCCTCCAACCGGTGTTTCGCCTTGAGCTTGGAGTAGCCGACTCGTACGACGATTCCGTCTCTCACGCCCGAGACGGCGCCTACGAGCAGGCGATCGTCGGGAAGCTCCACGTGCACCGGGAGAGACTCGGCCGGGGAGCGCATGTAGCCGAGATCCTCCACGACGCGGGCAAGCTGCTCCACCGCCGGCACGACCTTGTCCAGTGCTGCGTCGGCGAGGTGGCCCGGGGGGAGTGATCCGCGGGCGCGCTCTGCGTCGCGGGCAAGCTCCAGCGAGAGCCCGCCGAGGCGCGCCTCGAGCAAGCGGTCCCCCACGCCCCAGAGCTCGAGGGCGTCGAGATCGACAGGGATCTCGTCCCTGACAGGCTCGTCCTCCCCTCCCAGATAGAGGCCCAGGCGCTCGCGAAGGAACGCCTTCACCGGGTGATGGAGGAACTTGACGAGCGCTTCGAGCTGCACCACGGCTCGGTCTGCCGGCGGAAGGGGCCCGCACAGCCACCTCGCGTCTGTCACCTTGGGACCGACCCGGGCCCTCGCCCCTGCGAGGCTCATGGGGTCGAACCCGAACGGGCCCGGTTCGCCGAGGCAGCCGTCCTCGAAGTTGCGCGGGTCGAAGGACTGGAGCGGGTGCTCCACGATCACGCGGTCGCGCGGACGCGCTCCGGGCTCGTCCAACCGCACCGTCGTGTCGACGACGTCGAGAAGCTCGGCGAGAGGCACCGACGGAGGACGAGGCTGGTTGGTGCGCAGGTCGTGGCCTTCGTAGGTGATTATCAGGTGCTCTCCGGCCGCCAGTAGAGCGTCGAGGAGCAGCTGGCGGTCCTCTGTCCTCGGGTCACGTTCGCCCACACGCGGGTCCTCGAGCAGGAGGTTGTCCCCGTCCTTCACGAGGTCGCGGGGGAACACGCCGTCGTCGAGCCCGAGGAGGCCGATCACGCGGTGGGGCACCGAGCGCATGGGGACGAGGGTGCAGACGGTCAGGTCACCTGTGCGGAAGTTGGCCCTGGTGGGCCTGCCCTTGAGGCGGTCCTCGAGCAGGTCGGTGATCTCGGCCAGGTCGAGCTCGGGGCCAGGGCCAGAGGCGCCGAGCTCCGTGGCGACGTCGTCCAGGAGGCGGCGGAGCTGGTCGTGCTGCCAGGACTCGTGGGGCGCCGAGACGGCGAGGCTCTCGGTCGCCTCGGCGATCGACTCCATCCAGCTCGCCACCGACCTGCGACCCGTGAGGCTGTCGAGCGCTGCCCGGAGGCGGTCGACCAGCTCGGCGAGGCGGCCGAGGAGATCCACCTGATTCTCCGCGATGTCGTCGAAGGGCAGCACTCCGCCGAAGAGACGCAGCCCCTCCTCGCTCATAGCGGCCCCCAGGAGCAGGCGGTCGAGACCCGATGCCCAGGTGTTCGCAGGCTCGTCCTCGAGATGCCAAGGGGAACGGCGTTCGGCGTCGAGGCCCCAGCGGACCCCGGAGTCCGCGATCCAGCGGGCGATGCGCGCGAGGTCCTCGTCGTCGAAGCGGAACCTGCGTCCCACCGCCTCGCTGGCGGCCAGGTCGAGCACGTCCGATGCCGTCGTCCTTCCCCCTGCCAGCGCGAGCAGCCGGGCTGCGACTGCGAGAAGCGGGTTCGTCTGCCTGATGGAGCGGTCGGCGAGGCGCACACGCAGACTCGGCGTGTCGTCGCTCGCATGCGCGGGGTCGAGTCCTTCGTCTCTGCTCGTCCCGAAGGCCGCCGCGACCAGTGGGGCGAAGGTCTCGATGTCCGGGCACATGATCACGACGTCGCGCGGCTCGAGGGTCTCGTCGTCGGCGAGCAGGTGGAGCACTGCGTCGCGCATCACCTCCACCTGGCGTGCCTTCCCGTGACAGGAGTGCACCCGCAGGCTGTCGTCGTCGTCGGCCAGGAACACCAGCTCGTCGTCGTGGGGCTGCGCGCCGGGAGCCCGGTCGGCGTGCACGTCGTCCTGGATGCGGCCGAGGAGCGTCGAGGGGCCCACGGGCACAGACCGATGCTCGCTGCGGCCCACGCCTTGCGCTTCGAGCACGAGTTGCATCTCGCGCGCGTCACGCCCCCACGACCGCAAGAGCGGGTTGGCAGCGAGCGCGGATGTGGTGTCGTCTGCTCGCCTGAGGCGCGGCGACGGCGTCGGAAGGGCCCCTTCGACCTCGTCCCAGAGAGCGGGGGAGGGATGCAGCAAGAAGAGATGGACGTCGCGGCCCGCTGCCAGTGCCTTCAGGACCCGCAAATGGCTCGCGGGCAGGC
The DNA here is from genome assembly GCA_035509915.1 of Acidimicrobiales bacterium. Classification (GTDB taxonomy): domain Bacteria; phylum Actinomycetota; class Acidimicrobiia; order Acidimicrobiales; family UBA8190; genus Bog-564. The sequence goes on from DATKIB010000056.1 coordinate 45,067, forward strand.
GTGTGAGCCCGAACATCGAGATCCTCCGGGGTAGGTCGACCAGCTCCGGCTTCGCCTCGATCCGCAGCGCAGCCTCGCTGTAGCGTTCGGCCGGCCCTGGCACGCCGATCCTCGCCTGAAGCAGTCTCCACAATTCCGCCTGCCACGCCTCGGTGTCGTCGCCCCCGACACCCCACCCGGCCGAGCCCGCTGCCCACCCTTCGAGAAGGTCGGGCCGGTTGACCGCGTAGCGGTCATAGAGGTCGGCGAGGTGCCGAGCGGTGGGGTAACGCCGCAGGGCATCCCCGCTGGGAGAGACCGCCTCGAGGTGGCGCCGGATCGGCGCCATGAAAGGCTCGCCGAGGTGCTCGTCGATCACCTCGACCAGCGGCCACACGGAGCGCTCGGGGGGCCACGGGTCGGCCTCGGGGTCGATCTCGCACGCCTGGGCGCTGGCGCGACCGATCAGCGTGCCCGGGAAGGGGAACTCCACGTTTGCGCACACCCCGTCGCCGCGGCCCGCTGCGGTCCCCAGGCGAGACGAGAGGCGCTGGGTGAGCCAGCGTTCCACCCCCCGGGTCGGCACGGAGACGACCTCGCGGGCCATGACCTCCTCATCGGGACGCGAAAGCAGGTCACCCAGCGCGTCTACGAGGAGGTCGGCCCGCTCCGATCTGTGCACGTGGAGCAATGTTCAGGTCCTCCGGCTCGAAGGCTACAGGCGGGCTGTAACGGCGGCCCGGCGACACACCCCGGGCGTACCTTGGCGCTCGGGTGAGGTAAATGGACACAGAAGGAAGTCGCGGCGTCGGCCTCGCGCTGGCGTCGGTCGTGGTGATGGTGCTCCTGGTCGGAGGCTGTACTACGCAGGCGACCAGGTCGGGTGGCGCGCCGCCGACTTCGGCGCCCGTCGCCGGCACTTCCACTACGAGCACTCCGGGCGAGCCGGCGGAATCGTCCACGACCACGAGCACAGCAGCCCCGACCACGACCACGAGTGCCGCGGGAGGGCCGGTGGTGGCCGACGGTCACGGGTGGACGGGCGCCGGCCTCGAAGGGACGATGCCGCCGCCGGGCAGCTGCACCTACCGGATGGCGGCCGACGGGTACCAACTGCCCGATCCGTCGTGCACCCCCGGCTCGATCGACCCGACGGTCACCCAGGCGAACCTCTCACAGACCATCTGCAGGTCCGGTGGGTACACCGATTCAGTGCGCCCGCCGGAGTCCCTCACCGAGCCGGCCAAGTACTCGCTCATGGACGCCTACGGCTCGAACGAGTCCGCGAGCCACTACGAGCTCGACCACCTCGTGCCGCTGGAGGTCGGCGGCGCGAGCTCGATCGCGAACCTCTGGCCCGAGCTCGACGTCGGCTCGCCGGCCCAGTTCGACCCGAGCGACCCCTACGGGCAGAACGCGAAGGACGGCGTGGAGAACGCACTCCACGACGCGGTGTGCGACGGGAAGGTCTCGCTCTCAGCCGCCCAGGATGCGATCGTCACGGACTGGACCACGGCGCTCACCCGTCTGGGTATCAGCCAATGACCCACGTCGATGGGGACGAGCTGGTCCCCCTAACCGCCGGCCATGGCGCCGATGATGCAGAACGGCTCCGCTCCGCTCAGCACCGCATCCGGCAGAGGCGTCTCGGGAGGCTCCAACGAGATGTCCTCCTCGCACGCGAAGAACCTCACGAACGCCCGGCGCTTGTGCGTGTCGTGGTCGCGGATCGCCCCGCGAAGGACCGGATATTCCTCCTCGAGGGAGTCGAGCAGTCCCGCTGTGGTGGCAGGGCCGTCCAGCTCGAGCTTCACCTCGCCCGAGATCCGGGCGAGTGTGCGCAGATGGGCGGGCAGCACGACGCGTATCACGGGATCGTCTGGGCCTCCACCGACAGCACCCGGGGCAGGTCACGCACCACAGGCGCCCAGCTGTCCCCCTCGTCGGCGGACGCGTACACCTGGCCGCCGGTCGTGCCGAAGTACACGCCGCACGGATCGAGCGAGTCCACCGACATCGCCTCGCGCAGCACGTTGACATAACAATTGTCCTGGGGGAGGCCCTTGGTCAGCGGTTCCCACTCGTTGCCTCCGCTGCGGCTCCGGTAGACGCGCAGCCGGCCCTCGGGCGGGAAGTGCTCGGAGTCGCTCTTGATCGGCACCACGTAGACGGTGTCGGGGTCCTGCGCGTGCACGTCGATGGCGAAGCCGAAGTCGGTGGGGAGGTCCCCGCTCACCTCGCGCCACGAGAGCCCGCAGTCGTCGCTGCGCATGACGTCCCAGTGCTTCTGCATGTAGAGCACGTCCGGGCGAGAGGAGTGAATCGCGATGCGGTGCACGCAGTGCCCCACCTCTGCCTCGGGGTTCGGGATCTGCTCGGAGCGAAGGCCCTTGTTGGCCGGCCGCCAGGTGGCACCGGCGTCGTCGCTGCGAAACACCCCCGCCGCCGAGATGGCGACGAGCATCACGTCCGGATTCGTCGGGTGCAGGACGATCGTGTGGAGGCACATCCCCCCGGCCCCCGGCTGCCATTGAGGGCCCGAGTCCTGCTTGCGCAGTCCCGCCAGCTCCTGCCAGCTGCCGCCACCGTCGGACGATTTGAACAGCGCCGCGTCCTCGACTCCCGCGTACAGGGTGTCCGGGTCGCCCGGCGAGGGCTCGAAGTGCCAGACGCGGGCGAACTCCCAGGGATGCGGCGTCCCGTCGTACCACTGGTGGGTGGAGGTGCCTCCCTCGTAGGAGAACTCGTTGCCCACGGGGTTCCAGGTCTTGCCACCGTCCTCGGAGCGCTGGACGACCTGGCCGAACCAGCCGGTGGACTGCGAGGCCCAGATCCGGTCCGGGTCGGCCGGCGAGCCCTTCACGTGGTACATCTCCCAGCCCCCGAAGTAGGGGCCGTTCACGTCCCACTCTTCACGGCGGCCGTCCGAGGTGAGGATGAAGGCGCCCTTGGTGGTGCCGACCAGCAGGCGAATTCGGCTCATGTCTCTTCCTCCTCGTGATCGGGCAGGCGTACCGGCCCAGGGTAGCGACTAACATTTCCCCACGCGCTGGGCGGAGCGCATTCCCCCTGACGTGTCACGGCCGATCCGAGGCGGAGGTGTGGCGTGACCACCAAGCACTTTGTGAGAGCGGCTGCGCTCGCGTCGCTCTTCGCGCTCGTGCTCCCCGCAGGCGTGGCGAGCGCGGGCACAGCCCCGGCGCCGGCCCGCTCTCAGGTCGTCTTCCCCCAGTGCTCGGAGCAGGCGGCTACAGGGCCCACCAACACAGACGTCAACGCCCAGGCCGGCGACGGCCGCATCACGGTGGGGCTCAACACCTCCGGCAACATCACCGTCTTCCGCTACCCCACCCCGGGCTACTACGACCAGGTCAAGTACTTCACCACCGGCGCCGACTCCAACGGCGTACCCGGAGGAGAGCTGCCCAACGAGGGAAGCTTCGCAGGGCTCCTGTACACCACCGAGGCGAATTCCACTCAGGTCACTCACCTGCAATGGCTCAAGAGCCCAGACCTGTCCGATAGCAAGCAGTGGGTGACCTCCCAGAGCTACGCCACCGACCAAGTCGGCGCGAGGAGCTTCGACACGCCGATCGTCACCACCACCTACAGCTCGCCGGCGCTCGGGCTCAGCGTCACCGACACCGACCTCGCCACCGAGGCCCCTCTGTCGAACCCTTCGGCGCCGGCTGCCTACGTGCGCGACTACGTGGTACGGCGCGCGGCGGGGTCGCCGGTGGTCTCGGCTTCGCTCGTCTACTACGAGCACTTCGCCGCCTTCGGGTCGCGCTTCCGCTACTTCCCCGTCGAGGACTCGTGCTTCCAGCAGTTCGACGACACCCAGACCGCGGCCTACGAAGCCTCGCAGCGCGCCATCGTCCAGGGCTGGCAGGGAGTGGACCAGGCGAACGGCAAGCCGAGCTCGGTGGCCTTCGCCTTCGGCTTCGCCGGCGCCAACCCGAGCTCCTTCGAAGTCGGAGAGGACGGCAGCGACCCCCTCGCACCGCCCGCCGGCCCGGCAGACGGGTACAACGAGCTCGAGTCCTCCCCGCACACCCTCGGCGACTCCTCCCCGCACACCCTCGGCGACTCCTCCTCGGCGACCGGCCAGCCGACGGGCGCGCTCGTGACGCCGGTCGACTTCTCTCAGCCTGCGCCGGAGGTCCGGGTCGTGATCGGCGCCGGCAGCGACCCCGCTCAGGCGCTGTCCGCCCTCGACGGTGAGAGGAAGTCGAGCTTCGGCGCCGAGACGGCGGCGGTCGACTCCTACTGGTCCAGATGGCTCGGGCCCGCGCCCATGCCCGACGTGCCCGCAACTTTCCCCGGAGCGGCGCGCATCGTCGATGTCGCGCAGCGCTCCCTGATCACGATTCGCCTCGCGGTAGACCCGAACTCGGGGGCGATCATCGCGTCCGCCGATACGCAGGGTCCCTACGGGGAGGACTGGGTGCGAGACGGCTCGTTTATCGACGAGGCCCTCGACCAGGCGGGCTACACCTCCATGGCCACCAAGCACGAGCTGTTCGAGGCCTCCGCGCAGACCACGGCCACCAACCCCGACGTGCTGCGTCCCCCCGGCAACTGGCCGATGAACGTCTACGCCGACGGCATCCCCGGTGGGCCCATCCCCTACGAGATCGACGAGACCGGCTTCGGGGCCTGGACCCTGTGGGACCACTACGGGTACCTGCGCGCCAAGTCGCCCGCACAGGCGACCGCGTACCTGCGCGAGGTGTTCCCCGCCATCTCGCGCGCGGCGGACTGGCTGGCGGCGTGCCACGACCCGGTGGACAACTTGGAGTGCAACGCCAACGAGGACGACAACTTGACGCCCACCCAGACCGTCCACGGGGCCGGTCCCGACCTGCTCGGCCTGCGCTCGGCGGTCTCCGCGGCGAAGGCGCTCGGGATGTCGGCCACCGACCCCGAGGTCGCGCTGTGGCAGAAGGTCGGGGGCGAGCTGCAGTCGGGGATCGACGCTCTGTGGAGCCCGGGCGCCGGGCCCGGCAAGGCGGGGGAGTTCGGCGAGAGCTCCAATGTGGAGACCGGGGGGACGGCGCCGTCGCTCCCCAACGAGACAGCGCTGTTCTCCGACGGCGGCTGGTTGCTGTGGCCGGTGGCGGTCGACCCGCTCACTTCGGGCGATCCCGAGCTCGCGCACATGAGGGCTGAGGCCTCGGATGTGCTGTCGGCCGCAGTGGACTCGCTCGAGCACCAGTCGACCGGCGGCTACGAGGCGAAGGGGCTGCTCGGGGTTTGCAAGGCGCTGCCGGATCTTTCGCTGGGCGCATCGGAGCGCAACTCGGACCTCGCGGCGCTCCAGGGTTCGGTGGCGATGCTGGCGGGCGACTCGACGGTGCCCGGGACCCGGGGATTCGCCACCAACACCGGGCTGTTCGCCGAGTCCTGGCAGGTCTACGACGCCGGCACCGCGCAATCTCACGTCGTGCCGCTGAACGACATACCGCACGTGTGGGAGCACGCGCTGTACTACATGACCGCCCTCTGCGCGTTCGGTTCTACCTGACCCTTCAGACTCCGAGCATTCCCTTCACGTAGGCCGCTTGGCCCGCGTGCTGGAGGCAGTCGTCGGCGACGCTCACGAGCCGCACGGCCATGGTGACGGGCGGGTCCCAGCGCAGGTCCACGTTGCGGTCGAGGTCGGTCGCAGTCAGCTCACGGATGAGCGCCGCGGCGCGAAGGTGAGCCGTGTCGAGGTACTCGAGGAGGAGCTCCGCGCTCTGCGGGCGCACCGACAGCACCTCGTCCGGCGAATGGCCGTAGCCGGTGTTGGCGGGATCGGGCTCGAGGCCGAAGCCGGCGGCCCAGCCGCCCTCGGACCAGAGCTGCTCCGAGCCGAGGAGCTCCGAGACGTGGTGGTCCTCCACACGGCCCATGTGCCAGATCAGCCAGGCGATCGTGTTCGCCCCGGGCGCGGGAGGCCGGGTGAGGTGCTCCAGGTCGACCCCCTCGACGACGTCTCGCGCCAGGGGAGGGATGCGGCCGTAGAGCTCGAGTAGCAGACCGGAGATCTCCATGACGTGATTCCATCACAGGGCAACGGATCTGTATCGTTCGAGGTGCCATGTCCAGGGGGAGCGCCGGGACCACAGGGAGCACCAGCACCTACGAGGACCTCTTCCTGCCCGAGCCCGCCCAGAGAGAGGTGCGCTTCAGCGTCATATCGGTGGACGACCACGTGGTGGAGCCGCCCGACACCTTCGAGGGCAGGGTGCCTGGCTCGCTGGCGGAACGGGCCCCCCGAATAGTCGAGACTCCCGAGGGTCACCAGGTCTGGGAGTTCGAAGGCGAGCGCTACACACAGGTCGGGATGAACGCCGTCGCCGGCCGGCGTCCGGAGACCTACAGCCTCGAGCCGTTTCGCTTCGACCAGATGCGCCCCGGTTGCTACGACGTCGACGCGCGGGTGAAGGACATGGAGATCAACGGGGTGTGGGCCTCGGTCAACTTTCCCTCCCAGATCACCGGCTTCTGCGGGCGGGTGTACTTCGACGCGAAGGACCGAGAGCTCGGGCTCGCCTGCGTGCGCGCTTGGAACGACTGGCTGTACGAGGCGTGGTACGAGCGGTACCCAGACCGGATCGTGCCGCTCGGGATCACGTACCTGTCCGACCCACAGGTCGCGGCCGACGAGATCCGGCGCAACGCGGCGAGAGGCTTCACCTCCGTCACCCTCCCCGAGAGGCCGCACGAGATCGGCCTCCCGTCGCTGTGGGACCGCGCCCACTGGGACCCGATCATCGAGGCGGTGGTCGAGACCGACACGGTGGTGTCGCTGCACGTCGGGAGCTCAGGTCTCATGCCGTCGCCGCCCGGTGGGCCCGCACTCCAGCTCGGAGCGACGCTGTTCGGCCAGCTCTCGTTGACGGCGTGCGCGGAGTGGCTCTGGTCGGGCTACCCGCTGCACAACCCCGGGCTCAAGATCGCCATGAGCGAGGGCGGCATCGGCTGGGTGGCGATGCTGCTCGACCGGCTGGACAACATGGTCGACCGCTCGGGCTACGGCCGAGGATGGAAGCTGCGCCCGTCCGAGGTGCTGCAGCGCAACTTCTGGTTCTGCACGCTCGATGACCCGTCGACCATCGATACCCGCCACCGCATCGGCATCGGCCACGTGATGGTCGAGGTCGACTACCCGCACGGCGACTCCACCTGGCCCGACACCCAGGACGTGATCGAGAAGTACTGGGGGCATCTTCCCGCCTCCGAGCTGCGGGCCATCTGCTGCGAGAACGCGGCCGCGCTCTACCGCCATCCGCTGCCCCGGCACGTGCTCCCGAACGGCTAGCGGACGCCCGTGGACTTCACACCCACCGCCGAGAAGCTCGTGCCGGACATGACGGCGCGCGAAGAGCTCGTGGTGCTGGCACGTGCGCTGTGGCGAGAGGGCTACAACGACCACCTCGCCGGTCACATCACGGTGAACATGGGAGACGGCACATTGCTGTGCAACCCGTGGCTCCTCACCTGGGCGGAGCTGCGCCCTGCGCAGGTCATCCGCATCGACCTTGAGGGCAGGCTGCTCGAAGGCGACTGGCCGGTGCCACTCGGGATACCGCTTCACCTCGAGCTGCACAAGGCGCGCTCGGACGTGACCTGGGCCGTGCACAACCACCCCCTCTACGGCACGGTCTGGGCCGACATGGGCGAGGTGCCTCCCATCCTCGACCAGAGCTCCGCGCTCGGCGGCGGCGAGCTGGCGCTCCTGGACGAGTACGGCGGTCCGGTCAACGACCCGCAGAGCGCGCGCCGCGCGGTCGAGCAGATGGGCGACGCCACCGCCGCGCTGCTGGCCGGCCACGGCGTGCTCGTGCTCGGGGGATCTGCACGCGCGGCGCATCAACGGGCGGTCGCGCTGGAGCAGCGCTGCCAGCACGCCTGGTACGCCCGGGCAGCGGGCGGCGGCGCGAAGTCGCTTCTGCCGCAGTGGTTCACAGACGCCTGGGCGGCGAGCGACGGCGAGGGGTTCATCGGTTTCTGGGAGGCGGCGGTGCGTGCCGAGCTGAGCGCGGACCCGGACCTGCTGGAGCGACGAGGGGAGAGCGAGTGAGTGCGTTGACGAGGCGGGATGTAGGGGGTTGGAAGATGATGGGCGCGCCGCTTCTGTGCCTGGGGTTGCTCGGGGGCATCCTCACCTCATGCGCCGGGTCACCGAGCGCGCCCCCGTCGTCGGGGCCCATAGTCGGCTCCCCGCCGCCCCCGCCGGGTGGCGCTGGAGGTGGCGACGGCGAGAAGCAGACGGACGTGGCGTCCGCACCGGGAATCACCTCCACCACGGTGACGGTGGGCCAGGTGGACGACCTCACGGCCCCGGTGGCGGGGCTCTTCAAGGGGGCCGAGGACGGGACGCGCGCCTACTTCGACTACGTCAACAGCCTCGGCGGCGTGAACGGGCGCAAGATCCTGCTCGACGCCCGCGACAGCGCCTACCAGGGTGGCGTGGTGGCCTCGGCCACCTCCGGCATCATCCAGAGCGACTTCGCCATGGTCGGCGGCTTCTCGTTGCTCGACTCGGCCGAGCTGCCCCTCATCGACGCCGCCCACGTGCCCGACGTCGCCTACCCGCTCAGCTCGGACCTCGCCAACTCCCCATACCTCTACAGCCCGTCTCCCAACTCGTCTCAGGACTTGCCGATCGGTTTCATGAAGTACCTGAAGCAGAAGTACCCCAAGGCCATCAAGCACGTCGGGATCCTTTGGGCGAACGCCACGCCGTCAACGCAATTTGCCGAGCAGGCGTTCGAGCGCGGGCTGCGCAAGGAGGGGTTCAAGATCGTCTACGACCGCGGTTTCGGCGCGGCCGAGACGACATACCTCTCCGACGTGCTCGCCATGAAGGCGAAGGGGGTGCAGCTCTTCTACAGCCAGCAGATGATCGACCTCTATGCCGCCAACCTCGCCAAGGAGATGGCCCAGCAGAACTTCAAGCCGATCGTGATCCAGGGTGCGGCCTACTCGACGAACCTGATATCCGACGCGGGCCCGGCCGCCAACGGCATGTACATAGAGCAGTCGTATCCACTGTTCCTCCCGGGCGGGGACGCCAAGAGAATCCCCGCCGTCGCCCTGTTCGACCACTGGATGACCGTCGCCGATCCCAACGCCAACTTCGAGATCGAGGCGGTCTACGGGTGGATCGCGGCACAGCTGTTCACGCAGGCGCTCAAGAACGCCGGTTCCACGCCGACCCGAGCGAGCCTCCTCGCCGCGCTCGACAAGGTCACGAGCTTCAACGGAGGCGGGATGATCCCGCCCACGGACCCCGCGACCAACGTGCCGTACCAGTGTTGGCTGCTCGCCCAGGTGAAGAGCGGAAATATCGTGCGGGTGCCGCCCACGCCGAAGACCGGGTACGTGTGCAGCCCGGGCGGGCTGCTGCCGGCGGCCGGATTCAAGCCCGAGGTGCGGCCGGCGGCTGCGTCCTGATCGCTCGAGCGACCGTCAACCCTCCCAGAACGGATCGCGTGGCGCTATGAAGAGGATCTCGGCGTCGGCCAGCAGGACCTCGCCGTCGCGCGCCGTGGCACGGCACCAGATCTTGCGTCCCTCGAAGCGCTCGAGGTGGGCCTCGTAGTCGATGCGCCGGTTGAGCGGGGTCGGCTTTCTCATGCGCACCGTCAGCGTGCCGGTGTAGCCCGCCCTCCCCGAGGCCATCTGCGCCAGGCCCATCAAGTCGTCGAAGGCGGCGGCCACGAACCCGCCGTGGAGGCAGCCCGGCGGTCCCTCGTAGGCGTCCGTCCACACCGCCCAGGCGTGGGTCACGCCTTCGGTCATCTCCAGGTGGAGGGGAGGCGCGAGCGGGTTGCTTCGCCCGCTCACGGGGCTTCTCTCTGCGAGGACCGCATCGGCCACGGCGGCGGAGGCTGCCCCGCCCCGAGCGCGCAGCGTCGGTTGCGAAGCGATGCGGTCCGCTGTGGCTGCGAGCTCCTCGGTGAAGCCATCGATCACGCCCGCGCCGTCCATGTCGCTGATGTCGAGGAGGGCGGCGTGGTCGACGAGCCGCTTGACCTCGAGCACGAGTCGGTGCTTGGCGGCGCGCTTCTCGTCCTCGATGGGCTCGCCGCCGAGGTAGATCTTGCTCGGGTCCTTGGGCAGTTGCACCGGGCCACAGTAATCAGGGCAGGCGCGCGTGCCGGAGGAGCTCTGTGGTTCGGTCATGATTGGTGTCGTGGAGCAGCCCGCGACCAAAGCCCACCGCACGACCGAGGAGCTCGAAGCCGGCCTCGGCCACGTCCGCGCCTCGCCTGTGGCGCAAGGCACGCTCGAGCTCATCGTGCGCCGCCCCGATGTGGACCGGCGCGAGATCCTCGAGGAGGCCACGCTCGACCTCGACGTCGGCCTCCTCGGTGACACTTGGTCGGTGAGGGGCAGCACGAGCACGCCGGACGGCAAGGCGCACCCCGACGCGCAGCTCACGCTCACGAACGCGAGGGCCGTGGCCCTCGTGGCCGGAGACGACGACGTGGAGCGGTGGGCGCTCGCCGGTGACCAGCTCTTCGTCGACCTGGCTCTCGGCGAGGAGTCCCTGCCGGCCGGTAGCCGCCTGGCGATCGGGGAGGCGGTGGTAGAGGTCACGGCGAAGCCCCACAGGGGCTGCGCCAAGTTTGCAGCGCGCTTCGGCAACGACGCGCTCCGGTTCGTGAACACCGGTGCGGGGCTCGCGCTCAACCTGCGGGGCCGCAACGCCAAGGTCGTGACCCCCGGCCGGATCCGGCGCGGGGACGCTGTGCGCCTTCTCCCTCCGGCGACCTGAGTCGCCGGGTTTTAACAGGCAGCCGCTGCGCGCAAGCTCAGCGAGCCGAGACCTCGTGGAGCTCGATGCCGTTGCCGGACGGGTCGCTCAAGAAGGCCTGCCGGTTGCGTCCGACCGGCACGGGGTCACTGACCTCTATCCCCCGGGCGCGGATCTCTTCCACTTCGGTGTCGATGTCCTCGACCCTGACCGCGAAGTGCTGGCCTGCAGGGGAGGGGACCGGAGCGCTGATCAGGTGGAGCTGCTGGCCGCCGACGTCCAGCCATGCGCCGCCGAACCCGAAGTCCGGGCGGTCGGTCCGAAGGGTGAAGCCGAGCACCTCTGTGTAGAAGGACACCGCCTCGTCGACGTCGGCGACGTTGATCGAGACGTGGTGGATCCCGACTGGTTGCACCCCGAGAGTCTGCCGCGGCCCCGTCGCCGAGGGAAAGCCGCAGCCCGCCCGACCCGAGGGCTCAGCCCCGAGGGCTCAGACTGCGTTGAAGGCTTGGCAGAGCACGGCGTACTCGCAGCCCGCCGCCATTCCCCCGTAACCCCCCATGTTGCGGAGGAACTCGTCCGGGTCGAAGCCGGTACCCAGGCCTTCGATGTAGGCGCTGTGCGCCCTGAGCGATTCGATCCCCTTGTCTATGGTGCGGCTCACGTCCACGAAGTGGGTCGGGTGGGACGAGGCAGCGACGTAGGCGTTGGTGATGCCGCTCCACGGCTCGCCGAGCTCGCCGAAGAGCCAGCGGTTGGCGGCGTCGCGGCACGCGTCGAGGGCGCCGAGGCCCACCGCACGGTGATCCGCGTGGTTGACGTTGCCGCTCTCGCCCCAGGTGAGCTCGAAGTTCATGGTGAACACGACCTGCGGGCGCAAGCTGCGGATGGCTCCGGCCAGGTCGCGTCTCAGGGCCAAGCCGTACTCGACGGCACCATCGGGATGGTCGAGAAAGATCACGTCGTGCACGCCGACGATGCCGGCGCTCGCGCGCTGCTCGGCCTCGCGCACCTCGGCTGCCCGTCTCGGCTCCATGCCGTCGATGCCCGCCTCGCCCTTCGTGGCGAGCAAGTAGGAGACCTGCTTTCCCTGCGCGGTCCAGCGCGCGACGGCGCTCGCCATCCCGTACTCGAGATCGTCGGGATGGGCGACGATCGCGACCGCCCTGTCCCAGTCCTCGCCGACAGGCTCGAGGCTCACAACCTGAGCGGCTGGGTCGGCCTTGACATCACCGACATGTCGTTCCAATCGACCCCCGGCACGTCGCTGTAGAGCTCGATCTCGTTGCCGTCGGGATCGCGCAGGTAGAGGCTGTGCGTGAAGCCGTGGTCGCCGCTGCCCACGACCTCGGCACCGGCAGCTCGGAGTCGGGCGAGCGCCTCGCGCAGCTCGTCGTCGCTGTCTCCCACCTTCAGGCCGAAGTGGTACATGCCGACGCGCCGGCCCTCGGGTATGGGCTGGGCGTCGGATCCGACCTCGATCAGCAGCAGCTCGTGATGCGTGCGGCCGGAAGAGAACGCTGCTGCCTTGAACGGCGCGTCGGACCCGTCGAAGACCTGCCTGAAGCCGAGGACGTCACGGTAGAAGGCCGCGGACCTCTCGAGGTCTCGCACGTAGAGGACCACATGGCCCAGCTCCTTCACAGCCATGTTCGGGAGACTACTGGGCACCGTTCCCGACAGCACGGGGCACGCCGTGACAGCCCACTGTCATCATCTGGAGATGACCCCGTGCGACACGGCCGTCGCGCCGTCCCTCGCCGGCGCGTGCCTGTCGGTGAGGCCGCCGGGCCGTGGTACCTGCCGCATCTGCTGCGGGGCCGTGCCCTGGCCGTTCGTGACCTGCTGGAGCTGCCGGCGAGTCGGGCGCACGCTCGGCCAGAGCCTCGAGGAAGTCACGCCCATCTCGCTCACGACGAGGGAGACCGGCCTCTACGCCGCCCTCAAGCAGTACAAGGGCGTGGCCAACTCCGTCTCACGCCGCCAGCAGCACCGGCTGGCCGAGCTGGTCGGTGATTTCCTCGAGGGCCACGCCGGCTGTGTGGCTCCGGGCGGGTACGACGTCGTGACCGTGATCCCGTCGTTCCAGGTCCACGCCGACGCCCACCCGCTCGAGGACACCCTGCGGATGGTGCCGCAGCTCGCTCACCAGGGTGTCGAGGTCGTCGCTTCGCTCCTCCCCGCCGAGGACCACCTCGGGCGCAATACAGCGTCGCTTCACGCGTACAGCTGCGTGGGCGAGCACGTGGAGCGTCGCCGGGTCCTCCTCGTGGACGACCTCTACACCACCGGTGCGCACCTTCACTCTGCGGTGGCTGCGCTCCAGGCCGCTGGAGCGAGCTCGGTGCACCCGTTGGTGGTCGGCAGGCACCAGAGCCGCGACACGCAGTCGTCGCGCGAGCTCCTGCGGTGGTCGTCATGCCCTGAAAACCTGTGGTCGTCCGGGCGCTGCGCCAGGTGTAGCTCTGATTGTCCTTCTGGATCCTCGTGAGCGATGCTCTTGTCAGTAGATAGCTCCGGGCCAGACCGGACTGCATGGGAGGTTCGTTCCATGACCATCGCCATTGGTGACAAGTTGCCGGACGTCGAGATGCACACGATGACGAAGGACGGCATCAGGCCGGTGCGCTCGGGCGAAGTGTTGGGTAAGGGCAAGGTCGTGCTCTTCGCGGTCCCGGGAGCCTTCACGCCTACTTGCTCGGACCATCACCTGCCGGGTTTCGTGGCCCGGGCGGCGGACCTCCATGCAAAAGGCGTCGACAAGATCGCGTGCGTGTCCGTCAACGACGCCTTCGTGATGGGTGCCTGGGGTCGCGATCGCGGGGTCGGGGACTCCGTCTTGATGCTCGCCGACGGCAACGGTGCTTTCACACGCGAGATGGGACTGGAGATGGACGGCAGCGCCTTCGGGCTCGGCAGTCGCTCGCAGCGCTACGCGGCGATCATCGACGACGGAGTGGTGACCTCGCTGTTCGTGGAGCCCGGACCGGGCCTCAACGTGAGCTCCGTGGAGTCCGTGCTCTCGGCCCTCTGATCGGCGGGCCGCCCTGCACGGATCGCTCGCGTCAGTGTTGCAGCATCGCCTCGACGAGGGACGGCCCCGGCTCGGCTAGCGCGCGCTCTAGCTGGGCGGTGAATTGCTCCGCGTCGGTCGCCCGGGTGGCGGGCACGCCCATTCCCCGGGCGAGCGCCACGAAGTCGAGGTCGGGATGGTCGAGCTCCAGCATGGCGCTCGCCCGCGGCCCGGCCTGTCCGGCCCCGACCCGGCTCAGCTCCCACTTCAAGATGGCGTAGGAGTGGTTGTTGAGCACCACAGTTGTGACGTCGAGGCCCTCGCGCGCCTGGGTCCACAGCGCCTGGAGGGTGTACATCGCGCTCCCGTCGGACTCGAGGTTGATCACCCTGCGATCCGGGCACCCGACTGCAGCGCCCGTTGCGACCGGCATGCCCTGCCCGATGGCGCCGCCGCTCAGGCAGAGCCAGTCGTGGCGAGGAGCGCCGGCTGTGGCCGCAGGGAGAAACACGCTCGAGGTGTTGGCCTCGTCGGACACGATCGCCCCTTGCGGCAACAGCGCACCGACGGCGGCGGCTACAGACTCGGCCGTGAGGGCACCGCTCGGTCTCCCGGGTCGCTGTGGGGTCGGCGAGCCGGAGCCCCCGCCGGCCCCCCCTCCGGCGTGTCCCTCTGCTCCTGCACGATCAGCCCCGAGCGCCTCCGCCAGGGCCTCGAGGGACCCGGGCGCGTCGGCCGAGGCCTCGGCGAGCACGTGCACCTCGCAGTCCCCGGGGACGAGGTAGCCGGGCAGGTTGGGATATGCGAAGAACGAGACCGGGGCACCGGCGTCCACGAGCACCAGGTGCTTCAGCCCACCCAGCGCGGCGATGGCGAGCTCGGCAAGGTAGGGCAGCCGCTCGATCTCCGGGAGCCCTCCGCCGCGCTCGATCCTCGCGGGCAGGGTCTCGCACAGCAGCTTGGCGCCCGTCGCTCTGGCGACCCGACCGGCTGCCAGAACACCCCGCTCGCGAAGCGCCGTGCCGCCGAGGAGAATTCCCGCCGGCTCCCCCGAGGCGAGCGCCTTTGCGGCACCTTCGACCGAGTCACCTCCCGCCACCTCGCGTGCACGGCGGGCAGCGGGCGCAGCGGGTGCATCGACCTCGGTCCACGACAGGTCCGCTGGTGCCACGAGGGTCGCCACCCCGCAAGGCGGACCGTACGCGGCGCTCACCGCCTCGGCTGCGTCGGTCGCGAGCGACCGAGCCGCGGCGGACTGTCTGAACCAGACCGACACCGGGCGCGCCAGGCTCTCTATGTCCGAGGCGAGCGGAGGGTCGAGGTGCAGGTGATCGGTCGCGTGGTCGCCGACGATGTTCACGATCGGGGTGCGCGCCCTGCGCGCGTTGTGGAGGTTCGCGATCCCGTTGCCGAGCCCGGGGCCGAGGTGCAGCAAGGTGGCCGCAGGCCGCCCCGTCACCCTGCCGTAGCCGTCGGCTGCACCGGTAGCCACTCCCTCGAACAGAGCGAGCACGGCCCTCATCTCGGGCACCTCGTCGAGGGCGGCCACGAACTGCATCTCGGACGTGCCGGGGTTTGTGAAGCACACCTCCACGCCGCTCGTCACGAGGGTGCGCATGAGGGCCTGGGCGCCCTTCATCTTGCTCTCACCTCGCCGTCACGCTCTGCTTTCAACTCGCCGTCAGCCGGATCGAAGATGACACCCGGGCCGAGGATGCCGTTCGGGTCGAAAGCCTCCTTGATCCTCTTCATGAGAGCGATCTTGACCGGGTCCTCGAGCCGGATGAAGTAACGCCTCTTCTCCGTGCCTATCCCGTGCTCTCCCGAGACCGCGCCCCCGAGCTCCGACCCTGCGCTGAAGAGGGCTTCCAGCAGGGTGCCGCGGCGCTCCTCGTCGGGTTGGAACACCGAAAGGTGCACATTGCCGTCCCCTACGTGACCGCAGCCGCTCACGAGCGCGCCATGCTCCTCTGCGATGGCCCCGACCTTGGACATGTACACGGGGACGCTCGCGCGCGGGACGACGGTGTCGACGATGTCGTTGGCCCCGAGGGCCTTGGCGACGAAGAACGCCTTCTCGCGCGCCTCGATCAGCTGCCGTGCGGCGTGCGGCGGGAGCACGTACACCTCCATGGCGCCGAGCTCCACGAGAAGCTCGCCGAGGTTTGCGACGTCCTCGTCGAGCCGGTCCTCGTGGCCGTTCTCGAGGACGACCACGAGGTACGCGAAGGCCGTCTCCTGGACCGCCTTGGGGATCCCGAGGTCTAGCCCGACGTTGGTCGTGATCGCACCCATCGTGAGCATGTCCACGTACTCGAGGATCAACGGCGACAAGCCGCTCCCGATTATCCGGGGCACCGCCGCCGTCACGGAGTCGAGGGCGCCAAACGGGGCGAGCACGGTCGCGGCGTGCGACAGGCGGGGGTGCAGCTTCAGCGTCGCCTCGGTCACGAAGGCCAAGGTGCCCTCCGAGCCCACGATCAGCTGGGTCAAGTCGTAGCCGGTGGAGGTCTTCGCGAGCTTTCCCCCCGTGCGGATCACCTCTCCCGTGGCGAGCACGGCCTCGAGAC
>DATKIB010000057.1:0-11949 GCA_035509915.1 Acidimicrobiales bacterium
CGAGGACCGATCCGGAGAGGACCTGCTGCTGCGCCGTAGCGGTGGCCCTCGTAAGCACCTCGGCGAGCGCCGGCACCGTGCAGAAGTCGTAGCCGAACAGCGGGACCGAGGACTTCAGATTCGTCCAATCTGCATAGCTTCCGAGGCAGTACTCGGGGCGCTCACCGGATGGTGCTATAGAGCTGACGGCGACGCCGTCGGCGTTGAGCGATGCGAGAAATGCAGGGAGCTGGCCTGCCGAGACCTCCTGGATGAGTCCGACTCCCAGCATCCCCGGGAAGCGACCGACCTCGAAGCCCTGGGATTTCAGGAACACGTGGTACTGGGCCCGGGTGACCACCCCCTGGTCGAAGAGCGCAGCAGAACCCGCCAACAGGTCCCCGTTTTGACCGAGAGCTCTGGTTATGTCCCCGGACAGGTCTTCGGATGCAGTTCCGAATTGGGTCTGTGCCTGGGACACGTTGCGGGTGTGCCAGTACCACGCGCCGCTTCCCACGACGGCTATGCCGAGGAGTGCGACCAAGACGACGGCGAGTCCACCAACGGCAAAGTGGCGACCGGCTTTATCTCGAGCCCTGGGTGCAGCGTCTTCGAACTCACGGTGCGCCCGGAAAAGAGCGCGAAATACTGGTTCCACAAATCATTGTTCACGCAGGCGTGTCGCTAGGAATAGGTCCGAAAGTCATGAAAGCTAGGTGTCGTGTGCAAGGAGCGGCGGGACGTATCGAGTGAACCTATGTGGTGGCGCGTTGCCGGGGAGGTGGGAGCACCGTCCTATCTGTCGCGAGCACCCGATCAGGACGGCTGCTCGCTCGCCCAGGAAGCCTCGGCAGAGGCGACGTCGGAGACGAGGTTCCCGAGCGCGAGGCTCACGTCGTAGGCGTGGTACCCCCATCTCGGACCCTGCAACGCTGTCACGACCGGCCGGGTGTCGCCCGGCGCGACGACATCGGCGACCTGGAGCCACGTGGCCCCGTCGCGGCTCTGGCAATTTGCCGAGTAGAGCCCTGGATAAGCCACCCAGGCTGTGTGCGCCTTCGGTACGAGGCCTTTCTGGGTCACCGAGACGAAGTACGGGTCGAGGTCGGCCCGCCCACCCCCGAGCGCTGCGGGGTTGACGCACGCCACCTGCTGCCCTTTCTTGGCCGTCTGGCCCGACTGGACGCTCACCCCTTGACCCGGCCGTCCGAAGAGCGAGTTGGCAGGGGGAGTGGACGGGAAGGTCGAGTAGGCGATCACGCAGCCGGCTTGCGACGCGGCGGTGCAAATCGGGACGTGGGCGAAGGTTGCGCCAACTGTCTTGCCCACCGGCACCTGGAGATTGCCTCCGGCGATGATGGCCATCACGAGGCGGTGCCGGAGCGACGGATTGTGGTCGAACTGAGTGGCTATGAGGTGGATGAGTATTGCCGCTCCCTGCGAGTGCCCGATGAGGACGATCGGGCGACCGTCGGAGTCGTGCGCGAGGAAGTCCTTCCAGCTCGACAAGAGGCTGCCGTAGGCGACGCTGAAGGTCGAACGGAGGAGGGACGTGGCTCGCGCTCCGCTTCCTTCAAGTCCTTGCTCGATGCTCGTCTCCGTAGCCTGGCGGTACATCGGGGCCCACACGTTGCACACCTGAGAGAACTGAGATACCTCGGCGATCGCGGCGTCGACCTGTCCCGCTTGCACGACCAGGTTGGCATTGGCCGTCTTCTGGGCGCTCGTGGTCGGGTACACGTAGAAGCAGTCGAACGTCGAGGCCGTTGCAGCAGAGGGAAGTCCGGCGATCGTGGCGTCCGACCGCGCCCCGGTCGCCTGCACTGCTGTGGTCATCGGGGTGAACGCACACGGATCGTTCGCCGTGCCGGGCATGCAGAGCCACACCGTCGATGCAGAGGCCGTCGTCGAGCTGCCGGCCACCGAGCTGCCGGCCACCGAGCCGCCGCCCACCGAGGACGCCCCCACCGAGGGCGCCCCCGCGGCGGAGCTGGCGCTCGCGAGCGCAACCAGAAGAGCGGAAGCTGCGCATATGGCAATCCGGCGCGTGCTGCGTCGTGTCCGGCGCCGAGCTAAGCGGGGAGCCTGCACGAGCCCCAGTGTGCACGAATCGGCAGGCCGCCGGCGGCCCGAGCCGAGGAGCTACCCCTCGTGCCCGGGCCGGATCCGGCAGCGCTGCGTACTAGTTGGTCGCCGGCGGAGAGCAGATCGTCGTGCCGGAGGCGGAATCGGCAAGGGCGCAGAGCACGGGCATACCCGAGGGGGCCGGCTCGGGGGTCCCGTCGTTGAGCCAGGCGTCGGTCAGGTCGAAGGCGTGGGCGTACTGGAATTCCTCCCAGTCGAACGCCGACCATCCCCAGCCGTGGGAAGAAGCGAAGGCGATGACGTTGCCGTTGTACGTCCCGTCGTATTGGCTCGGCCATCCGAACTCGGTCACCATCACCGGCACCGAAGCGGAGATACCTACCCAGTTGTCGAGGATGCCCGATGGGTCGTACGGGTTCGAGTTGGTGCACGACGGCGGCGGTGAGCCCGGGCAGGTGTAGACGTGCGCTGCGTAGACGATGTTGTTGCCATTCACCAGGTTGGACGGAACGGTGTTGGCCCAGCTGTTCCCGCTGATGAAGATCAGGTTCTGAGCGCCGGTGGCGCGCACTGAGTTGTAGAGCTGTTGCATCCCCGCCGCCTGGTAGGTCTGGCCACCGTAGAGGTCGGTGGTGGTGCCGCCGTTGAGCCACACCGAGTCGGAGATGTTGTGAGGCTCGTTGTAGAGGTCGAACGCCACGAGTCGGTTCGAGCCGAACGTGGAGGCCACTTGGCTCCAGAACGCGGGGGACTGGGCCTCGTCGGCCATGTTGTGCTGCACCCCGGTCGCGCAACCGCCGACGGTGTTGGTGTGGAGGTCGAGCAGTGCGACCATGCCCAGGGAGGTGATCCAATTGACCACCTGGGTGACCCTCGCAGCGTAATTCGGGTCGTAGTCGCAGTTGGACCCCAGCCAGAACTGCTCACCGAGCGGCACGCGCAGGAAGTTGGCTCCCCAGGCCTTGGCCCCGAGGACGGTCTGGTAGGTGATCTGAGTGGCAGTAGAGCTGCCCTCGAGCCCGTCGAGGACCATCCCGTGGAAGGTGACCTGGTGCCCGCTGGAATCGACGATCTGGTTGCCGGCGGTGTGGAGCGGCCCTGCGACCGAGGGTGACTGGTCCGAGGCGCCCTCCAGCCACGCGTCGTCGAGGTAGACCTGGTCACCTGTGGTCGTGGTCGGCACCAAGACATAGAGCGCGACCGAGGTCGTCTTGGCGGGTGCCAAGGCCGACACTGCGGTGGCCTGCGTCCAAGCTCCCAGCGCCGCCTGGGTGTCGGGACCGAACACTGCGTCGACCAGCGAACCCGTGGAACCGTAGAACGCGATCACGGTCTCCACCTGCTGTGCGCTGCTCACGGACTGGGCCGCCACGCCGCCGGCGTAGACGGTGCCTGCGCTCGCCGGCACCACACCTCCCGCAGTTGGGGAACCGGAGATGGCGCCCATCCCTGCGCTGCCCGTGGCGCTCATTTCGAGCGCGCCCGGCGCCGCGTCGCCCACAGAGGAGACCCACGACAAGGTGGCGCTAGCGCCGACCCACCCGCCGATCGAGGTGGCGAAGCTGGCCTGGTTCCCGGTCAGGAGATTGGCACTCGAGACGGGAGAACCCGTCGCCGCGTGAGGCGCGGGCGCCGATGCGGAGGAGGGGTGTGGGGCGGGCGCTGCCGCCTCGGCGAGCGAAGCGGGGGTAGAGGCTGCCGCGATCGCGAGCAGGCCACATGCGCCAGGGACGAGGAATCGGGTCCCCAGCCCACGGCGCCTCGCGCGATGCGTCTCGCCGGTGCCCTGGCGATCCGCCCTGCCCGTGGCTCTCACCGCCCCCGACTTCGTGTCTCCCGCCGGGTCGTTCGCAAAGGACCTGGTCATCGGTCTCCTTTTCCTGAAAAGTCTTCGAAGAAAATGTCCATGGAGCCCTCCCGATACCCGAGAGGTTGCCCATGGGAACTTTCGGCCAGACGCTGCTTTACCAGCAGGGTCGAAGGTCCCCTTTGGCGAGGATCTTCAGCTCGGCACCAGCTCCGGGGTCCAAAGGAACAGGTCCGCGGCTGGGCATCCGGATCCCTGGGTCACGGGCGCCGGCCCGCCCTTGGGACCGCGTCAGCGCGTCGGTCCAGGCCCCGGCACACCTCGGGGCGGGGAGGCCGTGCCTGCCTAGACTGCGCCCGGTGGCGAGGGTGCTGGCGGTTGCCAACCAGAAGGGCGGCGTCGCCAAGACGACCACCGTCCACGCGCTCGGGGTGGCATTTGCCGAACTTGGCCGCAGCGTCCTCATGGTCGACCTCGACCCACAGGCGTGCCTCACCTACTCGGCGGGCATCGACCCCGACGCGCTCGATCGTTCTCTGCACGACGTGTTCGTCCGCAAGATGAAGGTGGCCGACGCGCGGGTGCGCGTCGAAGGAGTCCAACCAGCCGGGGGAGCCCGAGAAGCAGAGGGAACAGAAGTCCTGGACCTTCTCCCGTCGACGATCGACCTGGCCGGCTCCGAGGTGCACCTGCTCACACGCACGGGGCGCGAGCACGTCCTCGCTCGCGCCCTGCTCGCTGTGCGCGACGACTACGACCTCATCCTGATCGACTGCCCGCCCTCGCTCGGCGTGCTCACGATCAACGGGCTCTCTGCGGCGCAGGAGGTGCTCATTCCTCTCCAGTGCGAAGCCCTCAGCCATCGAGGGGTTGGCCAATTGCTCGAGACGATCGACGACGTGCGCATGTTCGCCAATGCCGACCTCGAGGTCCGGGGTGTGATCGCGACCATGTACGACGAGCGCACGCGCCATGCCCGGTCAGTGCTCGAGGACGTGAAGGAGCGCTACGGTCTGCCAGTCCTCGAGCCGCCCGTCCGCAAGTCGATCCGCTTCGCCGAGGCGCCGGCACGTGGCTGTTGCATACTCCAGCACGCGCCGTCGTCGCCTGGAGCCGAGGCATACCGCGCACTTGCGAAGTTGCTCGACGCCGATCGCGCCAAGGCGCGCTGACGAGGCGGCGAGGACCCGAGCCGGACGAGGATCAGCTATGCCGCAACCCCGTGACCCCCTGGGCAAGAGGGCGCTCTTCTGGGCACCCGCCGAGCGCGTCGAGGACGCGCCCACGCGTGTCGCAGACGCCCCGTTGCGGGGCAAACACGCCCTTTTCTCCGCGTCGGATGCCGCGGGCGTGCCCGTGGGCGACCCGGCCTCGACCTCGTCCCGCCGTGCCCCTGGTCGGTCGGGTGCAGGTGCTCCGCGACGATCGGCTGAAGGTGCGGCCGAGATCTCTCTCGGCAGACAGCGGCGCCCTCAGCAAACGCGAACGAGAACGGGCAGATCGTCTCCGGTGAGGGGTGGGAGCGGGCTTGTCGGTGCCATCACTCTCGAATGCTCGGCGTGCGCTGCGCGCACCGATGTCGATCTCTTCGAGTACCTGATGCTGCACCTGCCGCTGTGGCTGTGGCGTCCGGGCAAGGGCTACACGCGGCTCATGACGTGCCCCGCCTGCCGGAAGAGAACCTGGATCAGCGCCTCTCTCTCGGCGTGGGCGCGCTGAGCCTGCCCGCCGGCAGGGGAGCGCTCGCACCGCTTCCGGTGCTCGCAAGCGCCACCTCTTGGGTTCAGCACGAGATCGTCAAGCTCCACTCACCCTGGGTGTACGTGGTGGTCGGTGCTCTGGTGCTCGTCGAGGTGGGGATCCTCATCGGGTTCTTCATCCCGGGCGAGATCGCGACGATCGTCGGGGGAGTGGTGGCGAGCCAGCATCAGGCGAACCTCGTGCTGATGATCGTCGTAGTCGTCGTCGCGGCGACGCTCGGCAACATCTCCGGTTACGAGATCGGGCGGATCGTAGGACCGTGGCTGACGACGCACCGCCCGCTGAAGGGCAACCCGGGGATCGACCGGACCGAGCGCTTTCTCGCCCGGCGCGGGGCGCCTGCGGTGATAATCGGCCGGTGGGTGGCCGTCGTGCGTGCCTTTTTGCCAGGGATCATCGGGATGAGTGGCATGGACCGGCGGAAGTTCGCGCTGTTGAGCGCCGTAGGCGGTGTCGGCTGGGGGACGATGTGGGTCCTCATCGGTTTCGCGCTGGGAAAGTCCTACACGAAGGCGGTGAACGCTTCCGGCATGTGGTCGCTGGTGGTTCTGGGGGTAGTCGTGGCTGCGATCCTCGGTTTCGCGGTGTGGCGCTCGATCAGAGAGCACCGGGCGCGCGCGGGACGCGGCGATGGCGGAGGAGGCGGCGCGGGGCAAACAGCTGTCGGGTAGCAGCTCAGCGACGGGAAGATGCCGACACCACAGTGATCGACTGCACCGCAGCGACCGGTGAGCCGCCGGAATCGCCGCCGATCACCCACACCACCGAGCCCACGACCGCCGCGCCGGCGCGCGACACGGCCGTCGGGAGCTGGGAGAGGACGGAGACCTTGCGCGTTGCCGGGTCGAAAGACCACACGGTCGGCACGGGCGTCGTGGCGGGACTCGAGCTGACCGGCTGGCTCGCTGCGGAGCCTGCTGCGCCCGAGTGGGAGGCGCCGGACGAGCCGGACGTGCCGGACGTGCCGGACGTCACCCCCCCGATCAGCAGGACCCGGTCACCCACAGTCACCGCCGACGCCTGGGCGAGCGGCTCGGGTAGGTGCCCCACGACGCGTGACCGACGCGTGGAGAGGTCTACCGACTGGATCGTGTCGAGCGGGGAAGAGGCCGCCGACTGGGACATGCTCTGGCCCCCGAAGACGTAGAGGGTCTTTCCGACCGCGGCCACAGCTGCGGAGGCCACCGGCTGTGCGAGCGATCCCACCTGCACAAACGTGTGTCCGTCGGATGTGGCGAGCACCTGAGCGAGAGAGCTCGAGCCGTCGTCGCCGCCTACGAGGTACGTGGTCGCACCGATCGTCGCCACCGCCGCGTCGGTGCGCGCCTCGGGCAGCGAACCGATCACGCTGGCGCTGACGGGCCTGCCCGCGCCGCCGCCTACGCCGCTTCCGCTCGGGGCAGCGCCGGCGGTGCTGGGCTGCGTGAGCTGCTGGACGGTAGAGCTGGCCGCCGGGGCGCTACCCCCGAAGACCACGTCCTGGCCGGCTATCACGGTCCCGCACGCGTCGTCGACGGCCGTGGTCAGGTTTCCGAAGTGCTCGAGCGCACCGGTCGATGGGTTGAACGTGAACGCCCCCGAGGCGAGGCTGCCCCCGGTGGTCGCGCCACCGATGACCACGAGCTGAGAATCGGGCGCTGCGATGACCACTGCGCCGCTCACGGGGGCGCCGAGCTGCGCGGGCCCGAGCGCGACAGCGACTTTGGGCGATCCGCCCCCCGAGGCAGAGGTCCCCGGAGCCCCCGAGGACGAGGTCGACGAGCGCGAAGGGCGCGACGATGCCCCCGTCGAGGAGGAAGTCGCGGAGGTGGATGTGGATGCGGATGCGGACCCTCGGCTTCCCGGGGCGGCGGAGCCGGCCCACGGTTTTTCCACCAAGAGCGCCAACCCGAGCCCGACCAGCAGGACCACGGCGAGCGTGACGGTCTTCCTCGCACGCCGCGCACGCCGGGTGGCGTGACGCGCGTCGAAGCCCGGTAGACGTCTGGCAAGAGAGGTGTTGCCGGCTGCTTTCCTCGCGGCGCTCAACTGGCCTGCGCCAGGTAGAAGCGTGCTGGCAGCGTGCCTTCGCGAAGGACGCGCTGGTGGTTCTCCAGCAGCACGATGTGAGCCAGTGTCTCGCCCACCGCGGCACGCTGCATGAAGGCCGCGATCTCGTGCCATGGACGCGACCAGCGCAGCTGCACCGACAGGTCCCAGGCCGTGGAGCCTGGATGCTCGGCGAGCAGGCGCTCGATCTCGGCCAAGCGGTCGGCGTGATGAACGATGATCTCGTCCAGCCGTGAGCGCAGGTCGGCGAAGCGGTACTCGTGGGCAGGGAGAACCTCGTCGACTCCCAAGTTCTGGACCTTGAGCAGCGACTCCAGGAACTCGCCGAGCGGGTTGGGGAACTGCTGGGTGTGGACGCCGATGTTGGGGGTGATGCGAGGCAGGACGTGATCGCCTGACAGCAGGATCCGCTGCCGGTCGCTGTAGAAGCAGACGTGGCCGGGGGAGTGGCCGGGGGTCCACACGACCCGGAGGTCCCAACCCGGGACGTCGAGGCGGGCGCCGTCCTCGAAGAGCACGTCGGGCACTGCCATCGTTACCTGGCCGCGGATCATCATGGAGGCGAAGTTGAGGTCGGGCAGCGAGACCTCGGGCACCCCTGCGTCCTGGAGTAGCACCCGCATGCGCGCGAGAAGGTCGTCTGTCTCGATGTAGCGGGACTCGAGCACCTCCGCGTCGGCGGGGTGCAACCCGATCCAGGCTCCCGACTCCTCGCGCACCCTGCCGGCCAGCCCGTAGTGGTCGGGATGGATGTGGGTCACGAGCACTGCCCGAACGTCGGACACCGATCCGCCGGCCTCCTCCAGGCCCTTGCTCAGCGCGACCCAGGCGTCCTCGGTGTTCCAGCCGGCGTCGACGATTGCGACTCCGCCGGATGCGAGCTCGAAGGCATAGACGAGCACGTAGCGCAGGGGGTTGTTGGGGATGGGCACCGGGATGGACCACAACCCCGGCCGGACCCGCTCGACGGGAGGCATGACGTCGAGGTCCCACGCCTCTTTCTGCAGGACCCCGGTCACCTCGACCATGCCCGGCACCGTAGGCGCACGGCCGGCGCATCGACCAGTCTCCCTCGGCGACCTGGGAATAGGCCCGCACGAC
Source organism: Acidimicrobiales bacterium (assembly GCA_035509915.1). Classification (GTDB taxonomy): domain Bacteria; phylum Actinomycetota; class Acidimicrobiia; order Acidimicrobiales; family UBA8190; genus Bog-564. The sequence continues at coordinate 8,783 of DATKIB010000057.1, forward strand.
CGATTGTTGTCCCCACAAGTATAGCGCAGTAGAAGTGTTGTAAGAGCAAGTTTGCAGGGGCAACCAGCCCGACAGAGGACGTGCCGGCGCGCAGGCGAGATGGCACGGAGAGGAGACCAGATGAGCGAGACCCAGACCCTCCAGGCCCAGCAGTTGACGAGGCAGTTCAAGGACACCGTGGTACCCCACCCCGGTGTGTACGACATCGACCCCAAGCACAGCTCCGTCGAGTTCGTTGCGCGTCACCTGATGATCACGAAGGTCCGCGGACGACTCAACGACGTGTCGGGGAGCATCCAGATCGCGGAGGTACCCGAGGAGTCGTCGGTGGAGGTGACGATCGGCGCGGCGAGCGTGCACACGGGCGAGGAGCAGCGTGACAGCCACCTGCGCAGCGGTGACTTCTTCGACGTCGAGACGCACCCGACGTGGACGTTCAAGAGCACGTCGGTGGAGCACGCAGGCGACAACGCCTGGAAGGTCACCGGGGACCTCACGATCAGGGGGACCACGCGACAGGTCGTCCTCGACACCGAGTTCGACGGGGCCAACCAGACCCCTTGGGGCTCGAATGCCATTGGCTTCAGCGCTGCCACCGAGATCGACCGCGAGGACTTCGGGCTCACCTACAACATGGTCCTCGAGACCGGCGGGGTAATGATGGGCAAGAAGGTGCGCATCGAGCTGAACGTGGAGGCTGTCTCGCACCAGGCCGAGGACGCCCAGGCGAGCTGACCGATGCGCCCGGGCGTGCTGACCGAGGCGCCCAGGCGTGCTGACCGATTTAGTGCGAAGCGCCTAACCTCGAGGCGATCGCACCCGGTCGAGGAGCAACCGATGCGTCGGCTCCGAGCCGGCGCGTGCCGCAGGACCCGAAGGCGCAGCAGCGGGCAGGGCGTGAGCTGCGTCGCCACGTGCCGCGCTCTTCGCACGGCACGTGGGAGCCTGCGCGCGACCGCCCCGACCCGATCTTGGTCCTCGAGGCCCAGGACAAGCGGCGGCTGCCCTCCCTCGTGCCCGTCCGATGGGGCCGGATGGCGGCGTCTCCGTTCGCCTTCCTGAGGGGCTCAGCGGCCGTGATGGCGCGGGACTTGGCGCCCACCCCGCTCACGGGCCTTGTAGTGCAGGCCTGCGGAGACGCCCATGTGGCCAACTTCGGCCTCTTCGCGTCCCCCGAGCGCAACCTGCTCTTCGACGTGAACGACTTCGACGAGACGTTCCCGGGCCCTTGGGAGTGGGACTTGAAGCGGCTCGCGACGAGCGCGGTGGTGGCCGCCCGCACCGCCGGGCTGAGCGAGGCCGAAGGGATCGCCGCCACGAGAGCCGGCGTGCACAGCTACCGGCGGAGGATGGCGGACTACGCGCAGATGCCCACCCTGGAGGTGTGGTACTCGCGTGTGGACGCGCAAGGCGCGATGAAGGCCCTTGGCGGTAGTGCCCGAGCCGGGGCACCGGTGCGCTCTGCGATCCTGCGGGCGGAGCGCCGTACATCGGTGGCGGGCCTGCCGCGGCTGACAGTCGACGCCGGTCACGGCCAGCTGCGGATCGCCGACCACCCGCCTCTCGTCACGCACGAGCTGACCGCCGACCACAAGCGGCTGCTCGACTCGATAATTCACACGTACCGCGAGTCGCTCGAGGACTCGAGGCGCGTCCTGCTCGAGAAGTTCGACGTGGTGGACTTCGCCCTCAAGGTAGTGGGGGTAGGAAGTGTCGGAACGAGGTGTTTCGTCGCACTGTTGGTGAGTGAGAGGGGCGATCCTCTGTTCCTACAGGTGAAAGAGGCAGAGCGGTCCGCGCTCGACGGCTGGGTCCCTGCCCGTCAGGCGCACACCGATACCGGCGGGCGGCGCGCCCGAAGCGAGGTCGGTGGCGCGCCGTCGGTGCAGCGCAGGGTCGAGCCCCAGGGACGGCGCGTCGTAACCGGCCAACGCCTCATGCAAGCCGACAGCGACATCTTCCTGGGATGGGCCTCTGCGGAGGGCTTCGACTACTACGTGCGCCAGCTCTGGGACATGAAGGGATCGGTGGACCTGTCCTCGGTGAAAGGCCCTGCCTTCGCGGACTACCTGGAGTTGTGCGGGTGGACCCTGGCGCGCGCACACGCCAGGACCGGCGACGTGCCCGCCATAGCCGGGTACATGGGCTCGGGGACTGCTTTCGACGACGCCATCGTGCGATTCGCCTGCGCCTACGCGGACCAGACCGAGCGCGACCACGCTCGGCTCACCGAGGCGGTGCGCCAGGGCCGAGTCCAAGCGGAGACCGGGGTCTGAGCACACGAGCGCCCGCCAGGCTGCCCGCTTTGGGGCTTGAGTCGGGTCAGGCCTGAGCCAGGTCAGGACGGGGAGGGCGCGTCAGGCGGGTGGCGCGATCTGGTCAACTTCCTCGAGCTGGGACTCGGTGAGCACCCACGTGGATGCCTTGGCATTCGCCCGGACCTGCTCGGGCGAGGTCGCGCCCGCTATCACCGATACCACCGCAGGGCGCGCGGCGAGCCAGGCGATGGCGAGCTCGAGCAAGCTGTGGGAGTGCTTGGCGGCAAGCTCCTCGAGCGCCTCCACTATCGAGAGCCTCTCGTCGGAGAGCGGGCCGTCGGGTTTGCCCACCGTAGCACCCGCAAGACGCGTGCCCGGAGGCGGAGGGCGCCCTCGGCGGTACTTTCCTGTGAGCACGCCCGAGGCGAGAGGGAAGTAGGGGATGAACGCGATCCCAGATCGCTCGCACTCCGGCAGCACCTTCCGCTCCGGCTGGCGCTCGAGAAGGCTGTACTGGTTTTGCACGCTGACGAACCGAGCCGCTCCGTCACGCACCGCGGCTTCTGCTTCGAGCAGCTGGGCCGCCGAGAAGTTCGAGCACCCGATCTCCCTGACCTTCCCGGCGCGCACGAGCTCGTCGAGCACTTCCAGCGTGTCGGCGATGGGCGTCTCGGGGTCGGGCTGGTGCAGCTGGTAGAGGTCGACGCGGTCGGTCCCCAGCCGCCGAAGGCTGTCCTCGAGGGCGCGCCTCACGTATTCGGGTTTGGCACCCCTGCGCTCCGGGTCCACCTGCATCCCGAACTTCGTGGCCACGATCACGTGGTCTCGCCGCGCGCCGAGCGCCCGGCCGAGCAGCTCCTCGCTGCGGGTCCCGCCGTAGATGTCGGCGGTGTCGAAGAACGTGACGCC
>DATKIB010000058.1:0-2442 GCA_035509915.1 Acidimicrobiales bacterium
AGGGCGGGGCTCGGCGTGCTCGCCGGCGCCTACCGCGACCGGCTCGCTCAAGCCGGCTCGGACGCGGCGCCGCAAAGGGGAGAGCGGGTGCGCTCGCTGGTGGCGGCGATCGCCGCGGTGGACCAGGTCGCGGCGGAGCTGGTCAGGAACCCCAACGAGACGCTCATGCTCGAGGCGCTCATGGTGCGTCTCTCGGCCGTCACCGAATAGACGGACAGAGGAGACGAGGAGCAGAGCAGCAGGAGTGCGTGGGCCCTGTCGGGCACGCCGGGCGGCAAGTAGGGCTTCTCGTACGGTCCATTAGCCTGGCGATCGTTGCGCCTGGGTAGCTCAGCCGGCAGAGCAGCGCATTCGTAATGCGCAGGTCAGGGGTTCGATTCCCCTCCCAGGCTCCACGAGAGAAAAACAGGCTCCACATCACCATCCGGGACGTGACGGGGACAGACACCGAGGTGAGTGACACCCAGGCCCGCTGGTGGGCAAGAAGCATCGCAGGACGCGCGATCAAGGCAGTGCGTGACGGTGTGCCGTTGCGTGAGCTGTTCTGGCGAACCATGGCGGTGCTCGGCTACAGGCGCCTGTGGATCTTCGTCGAACCCCCGGGACTCTGGAAGCCTGTGGACAGGCCGGCTGACGTCGAGGCACGCGACCTGTCGGCAGACGACCTCGAGGCGTACTGCTCGTCGCGCCCGGACGCGAACTCGGCCGAGTTCCGCCGGCGCCTCGAGAGGGGCGACCGCTGTCCAGCCCTGTGGCGAGGTGGGCGCGTCGTCGCGAGCCGCTGGATCTCCACCCAGATAGCGGAGATCGAGTACCTAGGGCTGACGGTCGGGCTCGCTCCACGTGTGGAGCATCAGTACGACGCTTACACCGCGCCGGAAGAGCGCGGGGGGAGGCTGCAGAAGCTGCTCACGGCGATCACCTACAAGAAATCCGCCGAGATGGGGTGCACCGACGTCTTCTACACCATTGGGCCGGAGAATCGGGCAAGTCTCGGGGTCCTCCTCCCTTCTGCACGACGGGTGGGAACGCTGGCATCTGTGCGCCTTGGGCCGTGGGTCCTACCGGTCGTGCGAAACGGCGAGGGCTACCTCGACGACGTGAGGCCGATTCGTCGTGGCGGTTCCGAGGTGAGTGACACCCAGGCCCGCTGGTTGGCGAACAGCATCGCAGGGCGCGCCATAAAGGCAGTGAAGGACGGTGTGCCGTTGCGTGAGTTGTTCTGGCGAACCATGGCGGTGCTCGGCTACAGGCGCCTGTGGATCTTCGTCGAACCCCCGGGACTCTGGAAGCCGGTGGACAGGCCGGCTGACGTCCAGGCACGCGAACTGTCGGCAGACGACCTCGCGGCGTACTGCTCGTCGCGCCCAGACGCGCGAGAAGCCGAGTTCCGCCGGCGGCTCGAGAGGGGCGACCGTTGTGCATCCCTGTGGCGAGGCGGACGCGTCGTCGCGAGCCGCTGGATCTCCACCCAGATGGCCGAGATCGAGTACCTGGGGCTGACGGTCGGGCTCGCTCCAGATATGGAGCATCAGTACGACGCTTACACGGCGCCGGACGAACGCGGGGGCAGGCTGCAGAAGCTGCTCACGGCGATCACCTTCGAGAAATCCGCCAAGATGGGGTGTACCGAGCTCTTCTACACCGTTGGGCCCGAGAATCTTGCGATGCTCAGGGTCCTCCTTCCGTCTGCACGACGGGTAGGAACCTTGGCATCTGTGCGCCTCGGGCCTGTGGTCGTGCCGATCGTGCGCGGCGGAGAGGGGTATCTGGGCGACGTGCGCCGGACAGCGCCCCGCCACGGACTGGTCCATCGGACGAGCGCGGCCGGCTGAGGTCGTAGCCCCCGCCTCGGGAGCCCGCTCGCGCAAAGCGGCGGCCTCGCTTGACGGAACCGAGGACAGGTCAGGCCTTTGGTTCCGGGCCTTCTCCCCTGGTCCATGTCTTGACCTCCGAGCTGAACGTCTCGAACTTCACGCCCGGCGCGGTCTCTATCCGATCGACGGTCCTCACTTCGACGTCGAGGTCTCCGAGCACCCCCAGGTACGACGCTCTCACCAAGTTTGCATCATCCGCGCTGAAGCCGTGCTCGCTCGGGACCACGTCGACCCGAACGCGACCGACCGAATCCTGACGGACGCAGTAGCGAGCCACCCCTTTCACACGTGGGCCCAAACTGAGACCCAGTAACAGGCTGTGAGGCGCAACGCGTCGACCGTTCACGTCCACGATCCAATCGAAGTAACGCCCTGTGACGTGCGTCAGCGCCGGAAGCCTCGAGCCGCAGCGACACGGGCGAGTAGACCACGCGGCAGAGTCGCCGATGCTATAGCGCACAAATGGCATTAACGGATTCCACAGGGAGGTCAACAGGAGCTGGCCCGTCTCACCTTTAGGGACCGTGGTGCATTCTTCATCGACGATCTCCACGGCGACAGCCTC
>DATKIB010000059.1:0-11021 GCA_035509915.1 Acidimicrobiales bacterium
CGTGCGCGCGCTGAGCGCCTTCGCTCTCGACCACCACGCGCAGGCTTACGAGGAGATCCGTCCCCCGACCCTGGTTCGTACCGAGACCATGACCTCCACAGGCCACCTGCCGAAGTTCGCCGACGAGGCGTACCACGTCGAGCGCGACGACCTCTGGGCGATCCCGACCGCCGAGGTGCCGCTCACATCGATGTACCGGGGGGACATCCTCGAGGAGTCGGACCTGCCTGTACGGCTGTGCGCGGCGAGTGCGTGTTTCCGTCGTGAGGCAGGGGCCGCGGGGCGCGACACACGCGGCGTGCTGCGCACGCACGAGTTCGACAAGGTCGAGATCTTCGCCTATGCGACCGCCGGGCAGTCGCCGGAGGTGCACGAGGAGATGGTGGGACGCGCCGAGTGGCTGTTGCAGGCGCTCGATCTCGAGTACCGGGTCGTCGACCTGTGCACGGGCGACCTGGGCAACGCCTCGGCGCGCACGTTCGACCTCGAGGTCTACGCGCCCGGCAGCGACATGTGGCTCGAGGTGTCCTCGGTCAGCTGGTGCAGCGACTACCAGTCACGCCGGGCCAACATCCGTTACCGCCCCTCCGAGGGTGGGCAGCCGGTCTTCGTGCACACGCTGAACGGCTCGGCGCTCGCGTGGTCGCGGGTGTGGCCCACCCTGATCGAGACCGGACGGCAGGCCGACGGATCGGTACGGCTGCCCGAGGCACTCGCCGGCTACCTGGGTGGGGACACCGTCGTAGAGGCGCGCTGAGCCGATTGGGCCAGGAGCCGGACGATGTTCTTCCGCTCCATCCGCCGCCGCTCGGTCCGTGCCCGTCTAGTGCGCCCCGCTCACCTCGAACCGATAACCGACCCCTCGCACGGTAGTGATGGTCCTCGGTGAAGAGGGGTCCTCCTCGATGTGGGCGCGCAGGCGCTTCACGTGCACGTCGAGGGTCTTGGTGTCGCCGACGTAGTCGAGGCCCCACACCCGGTCGATCAGCGTGTCGCGCGTGAGCACGCGCCCGGGGTTCTCCATGAGCAGCTCGAGCAGCTCGAACTCCTTTCGGCGAAGGTGCACCTCGCTCCCGCGCACGAACACGCGGTGGCGGTCGGTGTCGAGGCGAACCGTGCCGATCTCGATGACGCTCCCGTCGACAGAGCGGTCGCTCGAGCCGCCTCCCGGCCCCGAGAGCGGCGCCCTGCGCAGCACGGCGCGCATGCGGGCCACGAGCTCACGCAGCCGGTAGGGCTTGGCCACGTAGTCGTCGGCACCCATCTCGAGCCCGACGACCGTGTCGATCTCGGTCCCCTTCGCAGTGACCATGATGATCGGCACCGACGAACGTGAACGTATCGTCCTGCATACATCGATACCCGACAGCCTCGGGAGCATCACGTCCAACAGCACGAGGTCAGGCTCGACGCTCTCGAACAGGCGCAGCGCCTCGGTGCCGTCGCGCGCCACGCTCACCTCGAAGCCCTCTCGCCCGAGCCCCACAGCGAGGGCGTCGACGAAGGACTCCTCGTCCTCCGCCAGCAGCACCTTGATCCTCTCCTGCTGGCCGGCCGGCTGGGTGCCGGCGTGCTGGGCGTGGGCCCGGGGCGGCCGGACGCTGCTTGGCATTGTCAGCCGACCTGAGCCTGGGCGGGGAGGATCATGCGGAACGTCGAACCCTCACCCTCGCGCGAGTCCACCTCGATGCGCCCCTGGTGGTTGGCCGCCACGTGGCGGGCGATTGACAGACCCAGCCCGGTCCCACCGGTGTTGTGGCTGCGTCCCTGGTCGACCCGGTAGAACCGCTCGAAGATCCGCTCGATGTCGCGCGCCGGTATCCCGATCCCGTGGTCCTCGACCTCCACGATCACCTCGTCACCCGAGCGCCGGCCGTCGAAGCGTACCGTGCCCGAGTCGTAGGAGAACTTCACCGCGTTCTCGAGCAGGTTGTAGAGAGCCGACACGAGCTGGCGCCGGTCGCCCAGGACCGTCACCGGCACGTCGGGCTCCTCCACGAGGATCTTGACCCCGCGGTGCTCGGCGGTGGCGCGGACGCGCTCGACCGACTCCGCCATCACGAGGCTCACGAGCACCGGCTCGCGTGGTGGCGCCTCCTCGGCTTCGATGCGTGACAGGTCGAGCAGGTCGTCGATGATCCGGCTCACCCTGAACGCCTCTGTGTGGATGCGCGAGGCGAGTCGCTTGCCGATAGCGGGGTCGGTCTCGGACACGAGTGTCTCTGCGAGGAGCCCGAGCGCGCCCATGGGGGTCTTGAGCTCGTGGCTCACGTTGGCGACGAAGTCGCGGCGAATCTCCTCGAGGCGCCTGCGCTCGGAGACGTCATCGATCACGGCTATGACGCCGAGCGTGCGCCTGCCGTCGTCGATGACCTGCGTGCTAACCGCCAGAGTGCGGCGCGGCGGGCCGTAGAGGTCGAGCGTGCGCACGGCAGAGCCCTGTTCCCATGCGCCGCCCAGAAGGTCTACGACGGCCTGCGCGGCGAGCGCGTCCCCGTGGCGCCCGCCCATGAGCCCGATGGCGCGGGTGTTGCGGAACACGACCTCGTCGTGCTCGTCACAGACGATCACGCCCTGGGGGAGCGTGTCGAGCGCGTGCCGCAGCCGGATGGCGTCTGAAGACGCCTCGGCCACCGCCTCCGCAGCGCGGTCGGTGACGAGCTCGAGCTGGTGCAACGCGGGTTCGATCCCTTGCTTCTCGTCGCCGGGGGCATCGGAACCGAGACGCGACGCGAGCGCGCTGAGGCGCTGCTCGAGCGAGTGGCGCCCCGAGCGGCGCCCGAGGATGGTGGCGACGACCACCGCCAGGATCGTGAACCCGCCGAGCGCGGCGAATCCGGCCACCACCTCGTTGTGCGGCACACCTGACGCGCCGAGCATCGCCCACAGCATGACAGGCCGGTCGGACGATCAGAGATGACCCTGCTCGGCCCGGGTCGGCCGCGTAAGGGCCGGTGGAGGGCGCCGTGTGTCGGGTGAAAAATCATGAAATATATTGAAAACTAGTGGAAGATCTCGTATTGTGAGTTGAAGGGGCCTGGCGGTGCCCACGACCTGGAGATTCGAGGAGGAGCGATGCTGATGCTGCGGGTGTTGCCGGCGCTGGCCGACGTTCAGATGAACCCGACGGTGGGGAACCTCCCCGGCGGCAACGTGCTCCAGCACCTCACGGACGGCATCGGGGGCTGGGCGCTCGTGGCGGCATTGGTCGGCCTCGTGATCGGGGCGGCCGCGTGGGCTCTCGGGGCTCATTCGCAGAACTACCACCAGTCCTACTCGGGGCGGCGCACCGTGCTCGTGTCGGGCCTGGCGGCGCTGCTCATCGGCGCGGGCCCGGGGCTCGTCAACTTCTTCTTCCACGCCGGCTCGGGCGTGCATTGACCGGCCCGCCGGTCCGCCTTCTGCGCCCGAGCCAGCACCTGTTTGTCGCCGGCTCCCGATGAGCGTTCTCACCGGCTCTCGATGACCGTGCACCTCCAAGCAGCCCCCTCCGTGCTGTGCCCCTTGGGCGGGGTGCCGGTGATAGGCGCGGCCTGCAACGCGGTCACCGGCGGCGCGTCGAAGGCAGCGGGCTCGGTGCTCGGCTCCACGGTCGGTGCGGCTTTCGACGCCGCGGGGCAGTGGGTGGCCCAAGGCGCGGTGTGGCTCCTCGGTGCCCTCGGGGGCGCGATGTCGTCGAGCACGACCGTCGGGCTGGGCACGAAGTGGTTCTCACTGCACGAGTCGTTCATGGCAGCCCTCGCCGCCGCGGTCGTGCTCCCGATGGCCTTCGTGGGAGCCATCCAGGCGATCTACCGGCAGAGCGGCGCAGTGCTGGTGCGCTCGTTCCTCGTGAACCTGCCGCTGTCGCTGCTGCTCACCGGTGTGGCGGTTGAGCTCGTGCGCCTTGCGCTGTCCGTCACGGATCTGCTCTCGGCTGAGGTGCTGTCCGCAGGCGGGGTCGATACGCGCCATCTGCTCGCCCCGGTCGCCACCTTCCTCGGCGCCACCGGCGTGGCGAGCCCGGGGGTGCCTTTGTTCGTCGTCTTCGTGGTGGCGCTGGTGGTGGCGGTGTCGGCGCTCGTGCTGTGGATGGAGCTGATCGTGCGCGCTGCTGCGATCGCGGCGGCGACGCTCTTCCTGCCCCTCACCCTGGCGTCGCTCGTGTGGCCGACGGTCTCGCACTGGTGCAGGCGCCTGGCGGAGACGATCGCTGCGCTGGTCCTCTCCAAGTTCGTGGTCGCCGCCGTGCTCTCGCTGGCCGTGGGGGCTATCGCGGGTGGGCTCGGGACCGAGGGTCGCGACGGGGGTGGCTTCTCCTCGGTGCTGGTCGGGGTCGCGATGCTCGTGATCGCGACCGTGTCCCCGTTCAGCTTGCTCAAGCTGGTCCCTGCGGTGGAGGCGGGCGCGGTGGCCCACCTCGAGGGGGTGCGTCACCGCCTCGCCAGCGCTGCCAAGGCGCCGGTGCGTGCCGCGAACCTCGCCATGGATATCGCCGGGACAGCTGGCGGCGCCTCGGCCGTCGGCTCGACCGCCGGAGCCGGCTCCACGACAGGGGGAGGCGCGCTCGGGGACCTCGGCGGGGCGATGAACGCGGGCGAAGCGGACCCACAGCCGTCAGGCGGAGCGGGCAACGGCGCAGCCGGCCCGAGCGCCGGCAGTCCGGGTGGTGGTGGCCGCGGAGGCAGTCCTGTAGGTGGCGGCGGTGGCTCAGCCGGCGCAGCCGGTGTGAGCGTCGGCAGTGGGGACTCGGGCAGCGACGTGGGGCCTGCCGAAGGTGCCCCGCGCGGACCTCATTGGGAGAGATCCGACGACGTACCCGAGATGCTCCGCGGTGGCGGTACCAGGCTCACGCCTGGCGGAGTGTCGGCACCGGGAGGCCGCGTCGGTGCCTGAAGAGACTCCCCGCGTGCGCTTTCGCTTCGGGCCGCTCGAGCGGCGCGGGCTCATAGCGGGATGGCGAGGTGGGCAGATCGCGTCGGTCGCCGCCGGGCTCATGGTGGCGGTGCTCGCAATGCGCGCGGGCAGGCCACTCGTAGGCGCCGTCGTGGCCCTGGTCGCGCTCGGTGCTTCGGTCGCTCTCGCCATGTGGCCTGTGGGAGGGCGCACCCTCGAGCAGTGGACACCCGACGCGCTCAGGTATGCGACCGACTCGAGCCGCCGCAGGCGCGATCGCTCCGATCCGTTCGGCACGCTCGAGCTGTTGACGGTGGAGCTGGCGTCACCGGGACCCAGAGGTGGGCCAGCGGTCCGATCAGCCCCCCAGTCCTCGAAGCAGGCCGCGGTGGTCTTCGACCGTGCCGCGCGTACCTATACGGCGGTGCTCGGGGCGTCGGGCTCCGGGTTCGTGCTGGCGGGGGAGGAAGAGAAGCTCAGGCGGGTCGGCGCGTGGGCAGACGTGCTGTCCTCCCTTGCGCGTGACGGGTCATCGGTCCACCGGGTGCAATGGGTCGCGCGGAACGTGCCCGGTGGCTCGCCTCCTGCGCTGAACGGCAGCTCCGGCGACGCCAGCGCGTACCACGAGCACGACGCGTACAACGGGTACGACGGATACACCGGACACGGATCGAACCGCCGCTCCGGCGAGTACGACGGGTACGACGCTGCCCGCCGGTCGTATGCCTCGCTGCTCAGGGCGCAGGGCGAGCTCTCCAGACACCACGCGGTGCTCGTCGCGGTGAGCGTGAGCCCTGCGAAGCAGGCGCGCGCCGTTAAGGCGGCCGGCGGAGGGAGCACGGGAGCGTGCGCGCTGGTGCTGCGCGAGGCGGGAATGCTGCGCAGGCGCATCGCCGACGCGGGGATCGAAGCGGGGCACGCCCTTTCTCCAGCCGAGCTGGCTCGCACGCTGCGCAGCGCTTTCGAAGCCGGCGACGCGCAGGCCGGTGAGCGGTCGCCCGCGCGGGGAGGGTCGCGGAAGGTGCGCTGGGGACGCCCTTCTCCGCCGGCTGGACCGTGGCCCATGGGGGTGCGCTCCGAGTGGAGCCGGGTGCTCGTCGACGGGCTCTGGCACGCCAGCTACTGGATCTCGGAGTGGCCGCGTACCGACGTGGGGCCCGATTTCCTCGGTCCCCTCCTGCTGCTCCCGGAAGGCCGCAGCACCGTGTCGGTCGTGATGGAGCCGCTCACGCCCTCGGAGGCGGCACGCAAGATCGAGCAGGCGCGTACCGCCGACATCGCCGACTCCGAATTGCGCCGCAAGGGTGGCTTCCTGCTCACCGCGAGGCGCCGGCGGGAGGAGGAGGTGCTGGCCCAGCGGGAGGCGGAGCTCGCCGACGGCTACGCCCCGTTCAGGTTCTGCGGTTACGTGACGGTGAGCGCTTCGAAGCCGGGGGAGCTCGACGAGGCATGCCGGCAGGCAGAGCAGGCAGCCGCGCGCTGCGGGCTCGAATTGCGCCTGTGCTACGGCGACCAGGCACGCGCCTTCTCCGCGACCCTCCCGCTAGGTCGCGGACTGTGCTGACGACTATGAGCGCGCCGGCGCGCAGTACGACGATGTCGCTCGGTCGCAGGCTCGCCTGAACGGCGATGGGCGTGCCGGCGCACGAGACCACCACGCGCCATCTCGCCGCGGCCTACCCGTTCGCCGCGGAGCCCGGGCTCGGCGACGACGGGGTGCTCGTCGGGCGGGACCTGCTCGGCGGCGCTCACTTCTACGACCCGTTTCGTCTGTATCGATCGGGCTCTCTGACCAACCCGAACATGGTCGTGTTCGGCCAGATCGGAAGGGGCAAGAGCGCGTTCGTGAAGACCTACCTCTGGCGGCAGGCGGTGTTCGGCCGCAGGGCGTGGGTCGTGGACCCCAAGGGCGAGTACGCGCCGCTCGCGAAGGCGTGGGGGACCGAGCCGCTGTCGCTGCGACCGGGGGGCACTCTCAGGCTCAACCCCCTCGACGCCCCGGCCTCGGTCGGAGACGAGGAACCGCAAGAGGTCACCCGGCGGCGCGCAGAGCTGCTCACTTCTCTCGCAGCAGCGAGCCTCGGCCGCCCGCTGTTGCCCACCGAGCGCGCAGCCGTGGAGCTGGCGGTGTCCGAAGTTACCGAGGACAGCGCAGGGGCGCACGAAACCGACGGTGCTTCACGGGGCGCGCCGGCGCCGACACTTCCCGAGGTGGTGGAGGCGCTGCTGCAGCCGAGCGCCGGCGCCGCACGAGCGCTTCGTACCTCTGTGGCGGAGCTCGCCGCCGACAGCAGAAACGTGGCGCTAGAGCTGCGCAGGCTGGTGTCCGGCGACCTGCGCGGCATGTTCGACGGGCCGACCTCACCCGGGGTCGGCTTGGGCGGCCCGCTCGTGGTGCTCGACCTCTCCGCCGTGTACCACTCGGCTGCGCTCGGGGTGCTCATGACGTGCGCCACCGCGTGGTTGCAGGCTGGGCTTTCAGGCGCACATAGCGCTCGTCGACTCACCGACTCGCCGAGCACCGGCGAGGGCACCATCCTCGTGGTCGACGAGGCTTGGGCGATCCTCGCCAAGGAGAGGATTCAGCTAGACTACTGCTCATGAGGGTGGCGGTGTACGCACGAATCTCTGATGACAGCGAGGGCAGGGGATTGGGCGTTGCTCGACAAGAGCAGGACGCTAAGACCATCGCCGATCTACGCGGTTGGGATGTTGTCCAGACGTACGTGGACAACGACGTGAGTGCATTCAACACAAAGGTCTTCCGGCACGAGTTTGAGCGGATGCTCGATGACCTCGCCGCTGGCACCGTGGACGGCTGTGTTGTGTACGACCTGGACCGCTTCGCCCGACAGCCCGCGGACCTAGAGCGCGCGATCAAGATCTTCGACGGCAGACCGGGGATGGCGTTTGCAACGGTCCAGGGCGACATCGATCTCTCATCGCCGGACGGCCGGACGATGGCACGAGTCTTGGTCGCATTCGCAAACAAGAGTTCGATGGACACCTCTCGCCGTGCGAAGCGAAAGCATCTCGAGCTTGCTCAGCAAGGAGCCCTGGTCGGCACTGGCCGTGTATTTGGCTATCAGGATGATCGAGTCACCCTAAAAGAGGATGAAGCCGAACTCATTCGGCAAGCGGCAAAGGACATCATCTCGGGCGTCGCCCTCCACGCGATTGCTCGACGCTGGAACGAGCAGGGAATCAAGACGCCATACGGGAACATCTGGCGACAAGCGCCTCTTCGCCAGATGATGATCTCTCCTCGACTTGCTGGTTACAGGGTCCACCGAAAAGCCATTGCGCTCGATGCAGACGGCAACCCCGTTATGGCTCAGCGGCCACCTATCTTGGATGTCGAAGTTTGGGAGGCGGTGTGCGCAACCATCCGAGATCGCTCGAGACCGGATAAACACGTCCACCCAGGGGGCAGGAAACGACTCCTTGCTGGCATTGTCCGCTGCGGACGCTGCGGGACCCCGATGACCTCTGACAAAGACCGTCGGCGCAACATCCATACGTATGTGTGCAAATCAGCGACCACTAACGGCGGATGCGGAAAAGTCGCAGTATCGGGTGAGCGGGTCGACGAACTCATTACCGATCTCGTCCTGACGTACGTTTCGACTCGGGAGGTTCCGATTAAGACCGATGATTGGCTCGGGGAGGAGGAGCTCGCGGGGACGACGGCTCGTATTTCGGATTTGATGGCAGCATTTGCGTCAGGCCAACTTTCGAAGGAGGTCGTCTTCCCGTCGGTGCAAAAGCTCGAGGACCGCGCTGCGGTCCTTCAGGCGGAGCGATCGGCCTGGCTGCGAGAACGAACTGCCGAGGCTGCTCGACCTACGAATATTCCTGAGCTGTGGCCAGGGCTGGACGTCGATCAACGACGAGCAGTTATCGAGTCTGTGCTAGCAGCCGCGGTAATCAAACCCGCCGCCGTCAAGGGTGGACGCTTTTCGCCGGACCGAGTCGACGTCGTCTGGCGATAGACGAGGTTGGCGATCTGTCGCCAACGATCCTCGGTCATCGTTGGCGCTGACTTCAACTGGGCTTCGACCCAAAGTTCGGCCTCAGTGCTGGGGCGACTCGTCGCCAGAACACTCCTGTCCGATTCGGCTACGGCTTCCCCAACGCTCCTGCTCGTCGCCTTCTTGCTACGAGCCGGGAGGCGTAGCTCGACGATTGCCGCGCAGCCTGGCTTGTCAGAATCACCGCGGTCATACGGATTCAGCGGATCGTCGACCAGCCGGATGGCTTTGGCTCGCTCCGACGGCTCTGGGCTTGGCTGATCGGCAGAGAATTCTCCTTCCAACTCCGCGGCATCGAGGCCCCGGTTGGGACCGCGGAGTTTGACTTCATCGCGATCACACGCATACGGGGACATCGACGCTCCGTGCCTCAAAACAGGACCACTTGCCCTGCTGTGGTCCATCGTCCCGATGGACATCACCCTGAAAGTCATCCGGCCTTGTCACCCCCCTCGTGATCGGCGGAAGTGCGCACTGTCACCCTTGGACTGGGATTGTCACCTCCGAGCGACACGAGACGTCACCCCGGTTTGCCGTCGCACCGGCAATTCAGGATCACGGCTTCGAAGAGAACCACAGACGTGTGCTGCTTACGGTGTGCGACTTCGGGTATAGCGCCAAGCATGAGGCTGACAAGGTCGGGAGCCAACGACTTGCCAGCTCGCCACACAACAGGGAGGACCTATGGCCAACACGACAAGGCGGCGTTCGCCGGCCGGTCGTGGACCCGAGGGCGGAGTCGGTCCAAGCCTCGAGGGAAAGTCCTGGGAGCAGCGCCACATTCGGGTGACCTTCTGGCTCGACCGGACCCTGCGCGAAGAAGTCCGTGCGGCGGCCAAGACGCGGGCGTTGAGCATCACCCAGTTCATCGCCCAGGCACTGCGACGCGCCGTCGACGATACGAAGCAACGCCGCTAACTGAAGCAACGATCTTGGGTGCTCTTCGGCGGTGGGCATCCCATCTCGAACGTCACCCCGAGTCGGGTTCTGGAACCATTTGCCGGGTGACGGTTGGCATGGCGCCAAGGCGGCCGGTTGCGCACAATGTGCCGTTGACCTGCGAAGGTGACGTTCCAGACGGTGTCACCCTCCAACAACGACTCCCCAGGAGAACCAGAGGAGACCCGGACGACCGATGGCGCGTGGTTTGGCGACCCAGCGGCGAACCTGCCGGAAGAAATCTCCGCAGAATCCCTCCACGGGCGGCGGGGGGTGACGGTCGGGGTGACATTGTCCGCGCACCCTCTTCTTGTGGGCCGACCGTTCTTCGACAGACCGGCGCGTCTTCGGGCCTCCGCCGCCCGAGCAAGCCCGAGAAAGGAGAGGAGGGGTGACGGCAACGGTGACAGGGGCCACGGCCAGGTTGATGAGGTCGGCCGCCGTCCTAACCGTTGCCGTCATGGCCATCGTTCTGGCCGGATGTTCGTCGGACCCTGCTCCGCACGCGAGAACATCGACTTCGGTCACTCGGACCACACGATCGACGTCGACGACCACCACGACGACATCGAGCTCGGCAAGCGCAACACAGACTGCAGTCCTCAACGCATGGGAGTCCGCCGAGCAAACCCTCTACGGCTATCTCCAAGGCCCCTGGCAGCAGGATCGGTCCGATCTGGTCGCCGGTGAGACCAGTGCCGACCTCTGGCCGAAGCTCGCCGCTTACTTCGCCAACCCGGCGCTTCAATCAGAAGACGAGTTCCTCGTCGGGGTGAAGATGGGTCAGCTGAACGGACCAACCACCTACAACCTCGGCCATCCGACGGTGTCCGCCGTTTCGCCTACCTCCGCGACGGTCACGGGCTGCATCTATGACACGGGCACCACTTCTGCCTCGGGCAAGCCAGGTCCGGCCACGCTCGATGGTGGAGGAGCTGGTGGATACAACGGCACCTGGAATCTTGAGCTCCTAAATGGTTCATGGAAAATCGTCAGCTTCAAAACGTCGTCGGTTCCAAAGTGCTGAGGAAGTCACTCCTGTTGATCGTCAGCGCGCTCGCGTCGACGGTTGTCGCTCTCGTCGTGACGCCAGGGATTGCCTTTGCAGGGACGGGGACGGGCGGTGGGTCGGGTGGTTGCACCGACTCAGGCCAGACCGTGACGTGCGGAGCCGGT
>DATKIB010000060.1:0-32984 GCA_035509915.1 Acidimicrobiales bacterium
CTGAGCAGCCCCATCGACATGGCCCCCATAGCCCATGCCGAGACCACGTCGGGTCTCAGCTCCGACAGCGCGTCCTCGAGCCTTCGCCGGTTGGACCGTTCGATCGCGAAACGGCGCCCGGGCGAGGGACGCAGGATCACGTGGTCCTGCCAGTACAGCCGAAGCTCGCGCCGTACGTTGCGCCCCTCCTCGGCAGGTGCCTCCAGCATGGCGCCGAGCCTGACGTCGCTCGTGAGCACCAATACCTCGTGCCCTGTCGACTTCCAGCGCTCCACCACGTCCCTGCACGACAGCTCGTACCCGCCGTACGCATGCGGGGGGTACATATTCGTCAGGACCAGGATTCGCACGAGACCGAGAGTCTGGCCGACCGCGCCCGCGCCCGTCGCACGGCTGTGGGAGGCTCGGGAGGGGCAGCGCCTGGGAGCCGGGCACGCCAGGGCCGCGCCGGACTGGCAGCGATCGATCCCAAGGGGGGAGCAAGATCGGGTAGCCCAGCTCGTTATCCCTGGTGCGGTGGCACATTCCACAGGGGGCATGTCGACGTGACCGTCACCAGCATCACCCAGCCGGACCAGATCACGCGCGCGGCGCCGAGCATCGACCTGCACGGGGAGGCCACGCCCCTGGGTCGCCTGGCGCGCGAGACCTGGAAGGCCCGGGAGCTGCTCGTGATCCTGGCCCGCAAGGACTTCCACGTGCGCTACCGGCGCGCGGCCCTAGGGGTGCTGTGGGCGCTGGCACTACCGCTTCTCCAGTCGGCGGTGATGGCCGTCATCTTCGCCAGGGTGGGCCACATCAGGCACGTGGGCGTCAACTACGCGGCCCTGGTTCTCACCGGCATGGCGCCCTGGACCTACTTCAACATGGCGCTAGCTTCAGGCTCGACGGCCGTGGTGGACAACACCGACTTGTCGGCCAAGGTCTACTTCCCGCGTGCGCTGCTCCCCATGACTCAGATCTTGACGTCTCTGTACGGGTACGTGGTCACGTTGGCCATCGTCTTGGGCCTCTGCCCCCTGCTCCACACACCCCTCACCTTGCACACGCTCCTCGTCGTCCCGGGGACATTGCTGCTGGTCTCGCTCGTGTGCGGCTTCGTGCTCGTCTTCTCCGCCCTGCACGTGTACTTCCGCGACGTCCGTTACCTGGTGACGGCGGCGCTGATGCTCTGGATGTATGTCACTCCGATCATTTACACAGCCTCCGACGCGCCAGGCAGCCTGAGGACCATCATCGACGTGAACCCGATGACCGGCATAGTCGACCTGTTCCACTACGCGACCGTGGGTCACGTGGGAGCCATGTCCCTGCCACTCGCGGTGACGGCCGTGTGGATAGTGGTCCTCTTGGGGGCGGGGGTGGCGCTCCACTGCCGGTACAACAGAGTGTTCGCCGACCTGTTGTGACCAGGGCGATGGACGCAAGATCGAGCCTGGGGAGCCCGAGATGACGACCGCCATCGAGTTGCGCGGCGTGGGGAAGCGCTTCACCAAGTACGTCGACACTCCGATGCTCGTGACGGCCGCGGCTCGCTTCCGCCCAAGAACGCGCCGTGACAAGCTCTGGGCGATCCGTGGGGTGGATCTCGAGGTTGAAGACGGTGAGTCGGTTGGGATAATCGGGCGAAACGGCTCTGGGAAGTCGACGCTGATGACGATGATCGGCGGGATCACAGCGCCCACCGAAGGCTCGGTGAAGGTCTGGGGCAGGGTGGCACCACTGATCTCTGTTGGAGTCGGGTTCCACAAGGAGCTCACCGGCCGGGAGAACGTCTACGTCAACGGCTCCATCCTCGGCCTCACCCGCAAGCAGATCGACTCGCGCCTCGAGGCGATAATCGACTTCGCCGAGGTCGAGGAGTTCATCGACACTCCAGTGAAGTTCTACTCTTCGGGAATGTACGTGCGCCTCGGCTTCTCCGTCGCCGTGCACTCCGAGCCCGACGTGCTGCTCGTCGACGAGGTGCTGGCGGTCGGCGACATCGGTTTCCAGGTGAAGTGCTTCGAGCGGATGCAGGAGGTCCGTGCGCGCGGCACCACGATCGTGATGGTGAGCCACAACCTCGGGGCTATCCAGAGGATGTGCGAGAGAGTGCTGTTCGTCAACGACGGCACACCACAGCTCGTCGCATCCCCCGACGAAGCGATCAGCGCGTTCCACCGCCTGATGAGCACCTCCACCGAGACCGTGGTGGACGCGGGATCGGGCAAGCGCATGGAGCCTGGCGTGGTGAGGATCGACGACATCGAGCTCATAGGCAAGGGGGGCGAGCCCACCGGGGCCGTCGAAGCCTCGGATCCGATCGTGGTGCGGGTCCATGCCCATGCGCTTCAAGACATGGACGACATCGTCGTGAAGCTGCTCCTCTTCGGCCCCGACGGCACGGTGGTGTACGGCGACTCGACTGCGGACCAAAGCCTCGGATCGGTCCGGGCCGACAGTGACATCACCTGCGACGCTGCGTTCCGTGCCACGCTTCCGACCGGCACATACAGCGCGATGGTCCATCTCGAGCGCCCCGATCTGCGCACTACCCTCTTCCAGAGCTCACTGCTGTCGTTTTTCGTCAACGGGCGCAACACCGTTGCCGGGCAGGCGGACCTCGAGGCCAGGTTCACGCTGGGCTCGGCCGCGGACCGTCACCGGCACCTGCAGTCGTTGACCAACCTCGCCGACGGCGACGGCCGGGGGGCCGGCGAGGACGTGGACGACCTCGAGACGCTCTTCGGCCGCACCCGGCGGTAGCCGTGGACAGTCCACGAGCCGCCTGCGCGCCGGCTCCCTGAGGATCCCCGGCGTGAGACCGGAGGTCGACGTGGGGGTGGTCACGTGGAACACCGCGGACCTGACCGTCGGGGCGCTCCGGCGCCTGCTCGATTCCGACCAGGGATGCGATCTGCGAGTCCTGGTCCACGACAACGCATCGCACGACGGCACCGCCGAGGCGATCGCACAGTACGTCCCCGAGGCCGAGGTCGAAGTGGGGCCGGAAAATGTCGGCTTCGCGCGCGGCGTCAACCAACTTCTCGCCCGCTCGAAGGCTCCTTGGTTCGTCGCTCTCAACTCCGACGCGTGGCCCGAGCCTGGCGCACTGGGCCGGATGGTGGAAGCAGCGCAGCGCGAGCCGAAGGTGGCCGCTGTCGCGCCGTTGCTGCTCAGGCCTGACGGCGAGGTCGAGCACTCTACCCACAGGTTCCCGTCTCTCACCGTCGCATCGATCGACGCTTTGGGAGCGCGCAAATGGCTCCCCCGGAACCTCTCGGACAGTCTCTGTCTCGAAGGAGCGTGGCGCCACGACCGGCCGCGCTCCGTGGACTGGGCGGTCGGCGCGGCGATCTTGATCAGGCGCGAGGCTCTCGAGGAGATCGGGCCTTTTGACGAGCGGTTCTTCATGTACGTCGAGGACCTCGAGTGGTGCTGGCGCGCGCATCGCTGCGGCTGGGACGTGCGCTTCGAACCGAGCGCCGTGGTGCGGCACGTAGGCAACGTGTCGGGATCCAGCCGGTTCGGTACGCGGCGCGCGGCCCTCGAGGCGGCCAACCTTCTCACCTTCCTGAGCGACACCCATGGTCCTCGGTGGGTTGGCACGTACCGGGCGCTGACGGCCTTCGCAGCCGCCACGCGAATGGTGGGCACCCGCCTCGTGGGGCGTCAAGGGGAGTCCGCCCGCTGGCGCCGCCAGGTGGTTGCCAACCTCGGATGGTCAGAGCTACCCCAGACATCCGCCTGCGCAGGTCGGCGCTCCGAGGACGGCAGCGGCTCCTCGACGTCTGGCGATACGCGCGGCGAGCGCCCCGGCGATACGAGCGGCGAGCGCCCCGGCGAGCCGCGGG
This sequence comes from Acidimicrobiales bacterium, assembly GCA_035509915.1. Lineage (GTDB taxonomy): Bacteria > Actinomycetota > Acidimicrobiia > Acidimicrobiales > UBA8190 > Bog-564. Next base: position 3,837 of record DATKIB010000060.1, read on the forward strand.
TCTCTGTGGCCGTCTCCTCCTACCGGCGCGCCCGGCTGCTGCCGCGGCTCGTCGCGGGTCTCGAGGCACAAACCCTGACCCCGGAGCAGTTCGAGGTCATCGTGGTCGACAACGCCTCGCCCGACGACACCTCAGCCGTGCTCGAGGAACTGGCGTCACGCAGCGCCCTGCAGCTGCGCCCGCTGCGCGCGCCGGTGCAGCGCGGCCCGGCAGCCGGGCGCAACCTTGCGTGGCGCGCCGCGAGGGCTCCGGTCGTGGCTTTCACCGACGACGACTGCGTGCCCACGCCGCGGTGGCTGGAATCCGGCCTGTCCGCTCTCGACCAGGCTCGGGTCGTGGTCGGCCGAACCGCACCGCCCGCGGACCAGCTCCACAAGGCCGAAGGCGCCTTCGCGCGCGTACTGTCGGTCGACGAAGTGCGCTTCTTCGAGACGTGCAACATCTTCTACCATCGCGAGGACCTCGTAGCGGCTGGAGGCTTCGAAGAGGGTTATCGCAACCCCGGAGGCGAGGACACAGATCTCGCGCTCCGAGTGCTTCGCGACGACAGCGAGGCGGTGTTCGCCCCCGAGGCCCTCGTGCACCACGACGTGAGGCCCGGGAACCTTCGTGCCGCGCTGCGCGAGGCGACGAGGTGGACGGACGTCCCCTTGGTCGTGCGGAGGCATCCGAGGGCCCGCAGGCGGCTGCTGCACCGCTGGGTGTTCTGGAAGCCCTCCCACCCGCCGGCGATCTGCGCCGCGATCGGTCTGCTTCTCGCCCTCAGGTTTCGCCCGGGGCTCGTGCTCGTGCTCCCGTGGCTGCGCTACCGGCTGTCCACGGAGCCGGCAGCGCCGGGCGGAGTGCTCAGGGTAATAGCCCTTCCGGGCGCTCTGGCGCTCGACCTGTTGGAGGTCGGCGTCATGATCAGGGGCTCGGTGCGTCATCGCACGGTGGTCCTGTGAGGATCGCTCTCGTCCACCCATATCCATGGCCCGAGGTGCGCCGCGGCGCGGAGCGCTACCTGGAGGACCTGTCGTGGTACCTGGCGAAGAGCGGCCACGAGGTCGCGGTGGTGACCGGCACCCACGGTGCGCCCTGCACCGAGCGGGGAGAGAACGGCGCCACGATCCACCGCCTCGCGCACCTGCGCCCGGGGCCGGCCTGGCGCCTGGGCGTCGGCGAGGTCGAGACCTTCGGCGCCCGAGCGGTCGGCCGGCTCGTCGAACTGCGCCCGGAGGTGGTGCACGCCTTTACCCCGAGCGGAGCCCTCGCCGGCCGGCTTGCTGGCAGGCGCACTCTCTACACCGTCCTCGGCCATCCCGACAGGGAGCAGCTCCCCACGGCCCGCTTCGCTCGAAGGCTGTTCACCGCGGCTGTGCGCCGGGCGAGCGCCACGGCGGTGCTGAGCAAGGCGTCAGCCCGTGCCCTTAACGAGAGCGTAGGTCGCCCGGCCGTGGTGCTACCCCCCGGCGTGCGGCTCGAACGCTTCGCTCCCGCACTCGACCCGCGAAGCGGGCCGCCCCGGCTGCTCTTCTCCGCTTCGCTGGCCGACCACCGAAAGCGAGCCGACCTCGCGGTCGCCACTCTCGCGCTCGTCCTCCAGCGCCACCCCGACGCGCGCCTGGCTCTCTCGGGTGAAGGCGACCCCGCGTGGGTCCTGGGGCAGGCCGAGCGCGCTGGGAAAGAGGTGAAGGCGGCGATCGACGTGCTCGGCCCCGGCGATCCCGAGGACGTCCCCGAGCGCTACCGGACGGCGTCGGTGACGCTGCTGCCGTCGGAGCACGAGGCGTTCGGGCTGGCCCTCGTGGAGTCGCTCGCCTGTGGCACCCCTGTCGTGTGCGCACCGTCGGGCGGCATGCCCGAGGTGGCGGGTGGCGTGGATGCCGGGACGGGCGCTGTGGCCGCCGCCTCGAGCGCGCAGTCCCTCGCGGAGGCAGTCGAGGCCGCCTTGTCGCTCGCCGCGGACCGTTCGACACCCAAACGTTGCGTGAGACGCGCTCGTCTCTGGGACTGGGACGAGGCCGTGGGCCCCGCCCACGAACGGCTGTACCGGCAGCTTTCCGCCAGGGTCCCGAGCTCACGGCTCGAGGGGATGACCATCAGCGAAGGAAACACCTTCGACAGGTCGGGCGGATGGCCGGCCCGGCCCCGGCCCGAGGCCGCCGGCCGCAAGACGTGAGAGCCCTCGGGAGGCCGGGTGCCGGCGGCGCCACGAGCGCCGACGGAGCCGTGATGCACTTCAAGGCTGATTGGCTACCGTCGTCAGAGGGGTTCGTCTACGACCTGGTGCGGCACCTCCGCAGGCGTCCCGTGATCGTCGGGTTCAACAGGCTCCAGAACACCGATCGGTTCCCTATCGACGACGTGCACAGCCTCGGCTCGCTCGACCGCTACGTGCGGCCCGTAGCCGCGCGGCCGATCGCCTTCACCGCAGCCCTCGGTCTGCTCGCCCGCCGGCGGCGCGTGGCTCTCGTTCACGCGCACCATGGATATCGCGTAGAGGCCACCCTGGGCCTCGTGCGCGGGCTCCGGCTCCCCCTGGTGCTCTCTCTGCACGGCCACGACGTGACCGGCTACCTCGAGCACGTCCTCGACCCCTATCGCGAGACGGCCGCCGTCGTCTCCGCCGTGGTGGTGCCGAGCCGCTTCCTCGTGGAGCATGCCGTGGCGGCAGGCTTCGACGAGGAGCGGGTGCGCGTCATGCCCTCGGGGATCGACACCTCGTTCTTCTCCGCCTCCCCGCTCCCAGACGGCGACCCCGTTGTCGTGTTCGTCGGGAGGTTCGTCGCCAAGAAGGGCCTCGATACCCTGGCCGCGGCTTGGCCAAAAGTGCAGAGCTCGTTCCCCGCCGCTCGCTTGCGGCTGCTCGGCTACGGGCCACTCGAGCCGCTCGCTCGTTCCATAGCAGGGCGCGTATCGGTGGAGATCGCCCCCGAACGCCGCACCGTCAGAGACGCCATACGAGGGGCTCGGGTCGTGGTGAGCCCGAGCCATCTGGCCGAGGACGACGCCGCAGAGAGCCTCCTCGTGGTGAACCTCGAAGCCCAGGCGAGCGCGCGCCCGGTGGTGACCACCCGACACGGTGGCATCCCCGAGTACGTACGCGATGGCCAAACGGCGATCGTGATCCCCGAGAACGACCCGGAAGCGTTGGCCGACGCGATCGCAGAACTTCTCGGAGACGAGGAGCTCGCAAGGCGAATGGGTTCGGCGGGGCCGGCCTGGGCCAGCCGGTTCGACGTCCGCCGGACGGCGGCTCAGATGGACTCGCTCTACGACGAGCTGCTCGTCGCCTGAGGCGTCATCTCACGACGAAGAGCGAGGAGGGGTTCGCGAGCTCGGTCCGGTACCAGGCGATGGTCTTCTCGAGCCCGTCGGACAGAGAGTGCTGCGGCTTCCAACCCAGCAGCTCCCTGGCCTTGGTGCTATCGGAGCGCATCGTCCAGATCTCTATCGGACGGTCCGGCAGGGCGCCGAAGCGAGCCTCGACCGGGTTGCCCATGAGGTCCAGGATCGTGGTGGCCACCTCACGGATCGATACGTCCTCCCCACACCCGATGTTGAGCAGCTCGCCCTCGATCCCGGGAGTGGTACCCGCGCGCACGATCCCATCGACGATGTCCTCGACGTAGTTGAACTCCCTCGTCTGCCTCCCTTGGGTCATTCGCAGCTCCTCGCCAAGAAGGGCCCTGAGGATGATCTCCGGTATGACCCGATCGGCCGTCTGCGCCGGACCGAAGGCATTGAAAGGCCGGAGCATGACGATGGGCCAACCGTGTCCCTCGTGGAAGAGGCGGCAGAACGACTCTGCCGCGTGCTTGCTGGCCGCGTACGGGGAGGCGGGTCGCACCGCCTTGTCCTCCCTGAACGGCGATTCGATGTCGCCGTAGATCTCGCTAGTGCCCATGTTGACGAAGCGCCGGTAGCCGCTGCCCTCTAGCGCTCGGAGCAGGTTCACGGTGCCCTGCACGTTGACCTGGATGCACTCGTCGACGCGTTGCCAGGACTTGCCGACGTGCGTGTACGCACCGAGGTGGAACACGTGGGACGGTTGCACCTCCTCGACGAGCGCGTCCATCGCCCCTCGGTCGGCGAGGCTGGCCTCGTGGAGGTCGATCCTGCTGCGCAGGTCCACCAGCCGAACCGGGTAGACGCTCGACACCGCGCTCGTCAGCGCGTGCACCTCCACCCCGTCGGCGAGCAGGCGACGCACCAGATGCGAGCCGATGAAACCCGTGGCCCCCGTGACGAGGGCCCGGCTCGACTGCGTCCAACCTGTGGTGTTCGGGGAAGGGTCCTGCTCGGTCACTGCGCCCCGACAGTGCTACCTACCGCGCTCGAGGTCCGGGCGAACCACGGAGGCTCGGCGCCCTCGCCGCAGAGGGCGCTCAGCTCGAGGGCGTCCTTGTAGGTGTCCATCGAGCGCCAGAACCCGGTGTGGCGGTAGGCATAGAGCTCCTCGGCACCCCCGAGCGCTGGAAGCACCTCGCGTTCGAAGTCGTCTCCGCAGAAGTGCTCCTGGGAGCGGGCATCGAGCACGAAGAACCCTGCGTTGATCCAGTGGTCGGGCAGCCGCGGCTTCTCGCGGAATCGGCCCACCTTCCCGTCGGGGGCGCTCTCCACCGTCCCGTACTGCGATGGCAGCGGCACCGTCGTCATGGTCGCCGCACCGTGATGGGCTTCGTGGAAGGCCAACAGCTCCGAGAGATCGACGTCGCCGAGCCCGTCGGCGTACGTCACGAAGAAAGTCTGCCCCATGTCGGGTGCGCACTTCGATACACGCCCTCCGGTGTTGGTCTCAACGCCTGTGTCGCGCACCTCGACTCGCCACTCGCGCGGCAGGGTCGCGGCGAAGTTCTCCACGAGCTCGGCCTTGAACCCGGCAGCCAGGACGAAGTCACAGAACCCCTGGCGCGCGTAGATGTCCATCACGTGCCCGAGGACCGGGCGGCCGCCCACCTCCAGCAGAGGCTTGGGCACCTCCAGGGTCCTCGGGTACGCCCTCGTGCCCTTCCCGCCACAAAGGATCAGCGTGCGCAACTGACGTCCCCCCTCGCTCTACGCCTCGTCGGGCGACCAGCAAGTGGGCCCGGGCACCTCCGGTCCACTGCCTCGGAGAACGGCCTCACCACGGCTTTCTCACGGGCTCGCGGTGCCACCGGCGCCACTCGCCCGTCGAGAGCCTCCGGCCCTGGCTTCGGGCCCCCGCAGGGCGCCTGACCGCAAGATTGCCTGCACAGCGACGTTTTTCCGCACAACGACGACGGCGGGAACGGGGCGGGGAGCTTTGGACAGGGGAGGCAGCATGAGCCCGCGCAGGGGGAACTTCGGTCGTCGGTTCAGCCACCGGGGAGGGGCCTCACCGGCAGTTCGCGGCCGGCGCAGGGTTGCCCGCACTGCCCCGCTGGCGCTCATGGCGCTCCTCCTGGCAGCCTGCGGCACGGCCAGCCCGTCCGGTCACCTCGACGTACGAGCCCCACGCAAGGGGGCCACCACCACGACCACCGGCGGGAACCCGCTCTCATCGCAGTCGACGACCACCGGCATCGCTCCGGCGACCCTCGGGTCGAGGGGCTCGGCGTCCCCTTCGACCGCAAAGGGAGGGATACCCCAGCCGCCCGGGGTCGTGACCGCAGCGACCTCGGCGGTCAGCGTGCCCTCGGGCCCGACCGGGGCACCGAGCGGTTCTGGGGTCGTGGTGACCGGGGTCGGCAACGTCACGACCCAAGGCCAGGCGGTGGCCGTCACCCCCGAGATCACCTTCACCGGGTCGAAGGGCAGCCTCGGAACCCTGCAGGGCCAGCCGATCGAGGCGACCCCGGGCACGTGGGCGGCGATCATCCCCGTCGTGGCGATACCTCCAGCCGGTACGGCGGCCGCGACCTTGCAGTTCGTGTCGGCCAATGGTCAGGCGATCCAGGCCAGCGGCGCCGGCGTGCACGAGGCCGGCTTCCCTACGCCGGCGGTCGTGGGCCCACTGCACACCTCGGGCAACAAGATCGTCGATGCCCTGGGGCACGTCATCGTGCTCGACGGCGTCAACTACATCGACATGGGCAACGACGCGACCCCGGCGATCTCGCAAGCCGAGTGGGCCCAGGCCAAGGCCTGGGGCGTGAACGTAGTTCGAATCGAGCTCAGCGAGGAGTACTGGCTGTCGAACAGCTGCACTTACAACGCGACCTACCCCGGCGCGGTAGACCAGGTCGTGAACTGGGTCACCTCGCTCGGCATGGTGGCGCTGCTGAATCTCGAGGTCACTGCGCCCAACACGTGCATGCCGGGCGGTGAGTACCCGATGGCCGACAATCCCGGCTCCATCAACTTCTGGAGCCAGGTCGCCGCCCGCTACAAGGGCAACCCGCTCGTGGCATTCGATCTCTTCAACGAGCCGCACAACATCACGGACCAGGTTTGGCTCGACGGCGGCCAGGCCGGAACGAATTATCCGCCGTACGTCCCGTACCAGGCGGCCGGGATGCAGCAGATGTACAACGCCGTGCGAGGAGCGGGGGCTCAGAACCTCGTGTTCATCAGCGGCAACAGCTGGGGCAACACCGTCCCGGCCCAACTCGTGTCCGGCACCAACATCGTCTACGCCATCCACTCCTATACGTGCGCCAACAACCCGCCGCCCAATTGCACCAACTCCAACCCCTACGACCCGAGGGGCATCCTGACGCAGTGGGTGAACATCGGCCACCAGGTGCCGCTGGACGACGCGGAGTTCGGCTGGCCGAGCCCGTCGGACGGGACCTACAACAACAATGTGATCTCCTTCGCCCAGTCCCAGGGATGGGGCTGGGTGGACTTCACCTGGAGCTACTCCGGCAAGTGGGCTCTGGCCGACGCCACGGCGGTGCCCGGAGTCTGGGAGCCGGCGCCCTCGGGAATGCCGGTGCTGGCGGCGCTGAGCGGGACGGTACTGAGCGGACGGTACTGAGCACACGTTTCGGCTCTAGGCGACCGATGGTCGATCTCGTATACACCGCCAATATCTCCGTCGACGGCTACACGGAGGACCCTGACGGTCGGATCGACTGGTCCCCACCGGACGAGGAAGTCTTTTCCTTCATCAGGGAGCTCGAGAGGCCGGCCGGGACGTACCTGTACGGACGCCGTATGTACGAGGCCATGCTCTACTGGGGGAGCGCCACCCCGGACGAAGGGTACGTCCGAGAATTCGCCGAGATCTGGCAGAACGCGGACAAGGTGGTGTACTCGCGCAGCCTCGAGTCGGTAGCCAGTGCCCGGACGAGGCTGGAGCACGACTTCGACCCCGAGGCCGTGCGGCGCCTGAAGGCGGCCGGCGCTCAGCGCATCACCATCGGCGGCGCGAACCTCGCTGCGCAGGCGTTCGCCGCGGGTCTCGTGGATGAGCTCCGTCTGCTCACGGTCCCCGTCGTGCTCGGCGGCGGCAAGCCGTGGCTTCCCAAAGGCGTGAGCCTGCCCCTTCGACTGTTGGAGACCCGGCGCTTCGCCAGCGGTGTCGTCTACCTCCGGTACCGACTGGACTCCGACCAAAGGATCTAGTCGATCTCGACCTCCGTATCCGAGCCGGTATCAGCGTCCAGTCCCGTCACCGGGACCAAGCGGCAAGCGGGGCGGCCCCGGTAAGGAGGAAGAGCCCTTGCGCATCGCTCGGGGGCCGGTATCTGTGACCCGCCAGCTGTGGAAGCGAATGGTCTGTACTCGCCGGGCCAGCCGCAGGCCCGTCGCCCAAATGACGACGCGGCGGACCGGGCCGATCATCAGCAGCAGACCGATGGCATCGCCGACGAACCCAGGTACGCAGATCATTACTCCGCCGATGAGCACGACCAGTCCGTCGAGCAGCTCCCGGGTGGGCACCTCTCCACGTGCCAGCCTCTCTTGAGTGTGGGACAGCACCCCAAGGCCGACGCGCCGGACGACAAGGGGCCCGAGCGCGCTCACGACGATCAGGATCGCCAACGCCCAGAGAAAGCCGACCTGCTCAGCCACGACCACGAACGAGGCGATCTCTGCGCCAATGAACAGCAAGAAACTGAGAAAGAACACCTACCTCAGAGTAATCGGTGTCGTCGATCAGTCCGTCGGGCAGAGCACTCCGTCGGTCAGTCCCTGATTCCTAGGACCGGCGCTGGGCGTGAAGCACGGTGTCATCTTTGTGATGAGCGCCAGCCCCAACGCAGACGTGACGTGGTCTGCCTTCCTCCCATTTGACCTCCCAGCTTTCGTCATCGAGCAGGGCGGCTACATCGGCGGGAGAGACGTAGTCGGCAGGGTCGCAGCCGTGAGCCTTGGCCTTTTCAACGTCAACGACGGTATGGTGGACCACCAAGAGATGCCCTCGGGTGCCAACAGCCGCCAGAAGGGCGCGCTCGGCATCCGAGGTTGGGGTTTTGAGAAGCGCTGGGTATTGCGCAGACACGAGATCGAACCCACTCGATGGCAAGGCCGCGTCGAGCAGACCGGCATTGACCCACTCCACATGAGCACCAACCTTCTCGGCGGAAGCGGCGGCGCGCTCCAATGCAACCGTGGAGACTTCGAGCGCGGTGACCTGCCAACCTCGGCCGGCCAACCAGATGGCGTCGGCTCCTTCGCCGCAGCCGACGTCGAGGGCAGTACCCGGCTCGAGGTCACCTACTTCAGCGACCAGCGCTTCGTTGGGTTGACCGCTCCATACCTGTTCCGCGCTTGCGTACCGTTCATCCCATTCAGCGTCCTCATGGGTCATAGCGATACTCCAGAAGGTGGTGGAGCGAAATCGGTGCTCGATCTCCTGACGCGCTGACACTACCCGCCGGCCGGATCAATCCTTACCCTGTCGTGTCCTCGAGTCGTGACCGGATTCGCCCTTGACCAGGCGCGCGAACGGTGTCCCGACCTAGCATGCCGCAGTCCGCCCACGCCGACCACGGTGCGATATAGAGGAGGGGCTATGACTGGCCAGGGAGCGTCCGGTGCAGAGACGTCGATGGCGGGAGCCCAAAGCTGGTCGGTCCCGTCGCCGTCTACCACCATCTTTGACTTCGACTACACCGAGGGCCGGGACCAGCTCCTGCGCCTCTACGACAAAGGGACCCGGCGCCAGTGGATCGCCAAGGACCGACTCGACTGGTCCATCGAGGTCGATCGCGACAACCCACTCGGGGTGCCCGACGAGCTGAACCCCATCGCCAACACCGAATGGTGGGACAAGATGGACGCTCGCCAGCGCGCCGCCCTACGCCATCACACCGAGGCCTGGCGCTTCAGCCAGTTCATGCACGGCGAGCAGGGGGCGCTCATCTGTACGGCGAAGATCGTCCAGACCGTGCCCGACATCGACTCCAAGTTCTATGCCGCCACCCAGGTCATCGACGAAGCGCGGCACGTCGAGGTCTACAGCCGGTATCTCCACGAGAAACTGCAACTCACGTATCCGCTCAATCCCAATCTCGCTGGCCTGCTGAACGACGTCATCACCGATAGCCGCTGGGACATGACCTACCTGGGGATGCAGGTCTTGATCGAGGGCCTGGCTCTGGCCGCCTTCGGCTTCATCCGGAATGTGGCCAGCGAACCTCTGGGCAAGGCCATCAATGCCTATGTGATGCAGGACGAGGCCCGCCACGTCGCATTCGGACGGTTGGCACTGCGGGATTACTACCCCCATCTCACCCAGGCCGAGCGCGACGAACGCGAGGAGTTCTGCGTCGAGGCCTGTTACCGCATGCGTGAGCGGTTCAATGGCCGAGAGATCTTCGAGCGCCTCGAGCTGCCGGTCGAGCTGACCGAGTACGTCGTGAAGAGCGAGCTCCAGCAACGCTTTCGGGGGTTTCTCTTCATGCGCATCGTTCCCGTCATCAAGGACATAGGGCTCTGGGGGCCGCGCATCACCAAGGCCTTCGAGGAAATGGGAGTCATCGGGTTCGCCGATACTGACCTCGACGCCGAGATGGCCAACGACGAGGCAGTGGCCGAGTCCCTCGACAAAGAGCGGATGGCACACGTCCGCGCTGTCGCCGCCGATGGCGCCGGCGCTTGATCGAGACTCCACGAGGAAGCTCGGGAGGCCCGGTAACGCTCCGAGTTGGTGGAGGTGTGCCTGCTGTCCAACGGGATTGAGCACCAATCCGGTGCTAGCCGGATGCTCGGTCGGTGACTGGCGGTGGCTCAGTAGGCCCCGCGCCCGCCCAGGACGACCCAGAGCGTCCTAAGCAGGATCCGCAGGTCCAGACCGATCGACCAACAGTTCACGTAGAGCTGGTCGAGCCGGCACATGTCAGCGAATGTGAGCTCGTTGCGGCCCGACACCTGCCACAGCCCCGTGATCCCCGGCCTGACCGAGTAGCGCCGCAACGCCCAGCCGTTGATCGCCGCGGCGTCGTCGAGCATGAACGGCCTGGGCCCGACGAGGGCCATCTCGCCTCGCAGGACGTTCCACAGCTGCGGCAGCTCGTCGATGCTCGTCCGGCGCAGAAGCCGCCCGATCGGGGTCACACGCGGGTCGTCCTTGAGCTTCGGGAACGGACCTACGACGACTTCGCCGTCGAACTTCGCAGGGCTGGCGCCGGCGTTCTCGACGGTCATCGTGCGGAACTTCAGCATGGAGAATTCCTGGCCCTTTCGTCCCACCCGGGCCTGGCGATAGAAGATCGGTCCCCTCGACGTGAGACGCACGGCCAGCGCCACGACGGCGAGGAGCGGCGAGAGCAAGACGAGCCCCACTGCGGCGGCGGTCACGTCCACGGTGAGCTTGACCGCACGCGGCCAGGGCCCCAGGGTCGCCGGAGCCACGCTGAGCCCTGGGAGGCCGGACCCGAGCTCGTGGAGCCTGGCATTGGCCGGCACCACCTCGAAGAGCCTCGGCACCACAGTGATCGGGAGCCGGCCCTGCATCGGCCGCAGGGCGTCGATGATCTCCCTCGGCTGGCTGCGGCTGAAGGCCACGACCAGATGCCCCACCCGTTCGCGCTCGCATATGCCGGAGAGGGCGTCGAGCCGTCCCAGGCAGCGGGTCGGGTCCACCGGGTCGTCGTCGACGTAGCCGACTACCTCCACCCCGGGAGCCTGCGCCATCTGCTGCGCAACACGGTCGGCCACTTCCCCGCTACCCACTATGAGGACCCGTTGGACACCGGCACGGTCGCCTCTGTGGTGCGCAACCCGCACGCCGGCAACGCTGACCAGGCTGACGGCGCACATCGTGAGCATCCAGTCGAGATTCGGAGACTCCACACCGAGCATGCTGACCAACCGCCACGTCGTGAGGGCCACGAGGCCGCCGCCGGCGAGCGGGAGGGCCAGGGCGTGAACCTGATCGGAGAACACCGATCCGAGCAGCGAGCGCCGCCTGGTCGACCCGAGCACGGCGGCGAGGAGAGGTACGCACAGCGCCAGGGGCACGAACGTGTAGAGGAACGATGCCAGCAACGGGTGGCCGGCCATCCTGGCATCGGCAGCCCGCGCCAGTGACAGCGCAAAGGCAGCCAGCAAGAGCCCGACGCAGTCGGCGATCAGGTCTGAGGGCCCGACGCCCGAGTGCTCGAGGGCGTAGCGGCTGCCGGGGTCGAGAGGCTTGACCGCTGCGAGGGGGGCCGCCTGCTCGGTACCCTCGAGAATCTCCTGGGTCGTGTTGGCGCTCAGGCCGAATCCAGGGGCCGCGAGGGCCGCTCCCTCGATCTCGAGGAGGTCCAGGCCTCCAGACACCGCTGTGCCCAGGTCAAACGCCTGAAGCGTATGGTCGTAAGCGGTCAAGAGGTCGCTCCGGTAGCTCCTGGTGCTGCCGCGGTGGGTCATCGTGCTTCCTCCGCCGGACTCGCCTCTATCGCCCGAACCCACTCGAAGGCCCCCACCCACGCCTGTATAACGCCCGGTCAGATCACGCCTTGCGGTCGCTCCGGCGCGTTCTCGTGACGTTCACTCACCGGACATACCCAGGTAGCGCACGGTTCACCAAACATGCGATTGCGGCATGCAATTACGCTCCTCCGACCGGCCAGGGAGGCGGCCCGCTGCCCGGATCTTCAGGCCACCGCTGGTACGGTCCGCGCTGTGCCACCGAGCCCTGTCTCCTCCCGCGCGGCGAGCGACCACCTGGAGGGCTCGACGCCGCCCCAGGTGTCCGTGGTGGTCTCCACCCGCGACAGAGCCGCCTTGCTGGGAGGGTTGCTGGAGGCCCTCGAGGCCCAGAGCTTCGGCCTCGACCGCTTCGAGGTCGTGGTGATCGACGACGGCTCGCGAGACGACACGTGGACGCGCATCGCGGAGGTGTCGAAGGTGACCCCGCTTCGCCTGCTCGCGCTCCGCCTGGAGGTGAGTGGCGGACAGGGCGCAGGGCGAAACGTCGGCGTGGAGCACGCGCACGCGCCGGTCGTCGCGTTCACCGACGACGACTGCCTGCCGACACCCTCTTGGCTCGAGACGCTCACGCGTCCGCTTCGCTCCTCCGACGGATCTGGCACCGCCGAGGCCGGTCACCTCGTGGTGCAAGGACGCACGGTGCCTTGGCCCGGGGACGCCGACGCGGGCACGTGGGCGCGCACGGTGTGGGTGCTGCGCGCCACTTGGCTCTTCGAGACGTGCAACATCGCTTACCGCAAGCGCGACCTGCAGAATGCCGGCGGCTTCCCCGAACGCGATCAAGTGACCACCACCGGCTCGGGCAAGGTGGTCGGCGAGGACGCCATGCTCGGATGGCGCGCGATCGAGCAGGGGGCGAGCCTCGTGTTCGATGAGGACGCCCTCGTGCACCACAGGCGCATCCCCGCCTCCTATTCGCAGTGGCTGGCGCAGCGGCGCGGAGCCTTGGTGTTCCCTGCCCTGTGCGCGCGCAACCCGATGGCGCGAAGAGCGCTGTGGGGACACTTCTTCCTAGCGCCTCGCTCGGCGGCCTTCGACCTGGCGGTGGCCGGTGGCTTGGTCTTCGCCGCCACCCGCCGCGCGCGCTGGCTGTCAGCGCTCTTGCCCTGGGTGTGGCTGGCGCTCCCCGAGGCGGCTCGCTACCCCGGTAGGCACCCGGGGGTGCGGTTGGGCCAACTCGCGCTCGGTGACCTGATCGGGTTCACCTGGCTCGTTGCCGGCAGCGTGCGCTCGCGCTCAGTGGTGCTCTAGCGGCGCCATTTTGCCTAGACCGGCGATCAACCCGGTCCCGGGGCGGGCGCGAAACCCAGACCGGTAGCTGCGTCTTTGGTGTCCCCTGTGCCCGCGCTCCAGCTGCGACGCAAGCGTAGGAAAGGTGCCTCGACGACGGCATAGCTCACGAGCGCCACGGCACAGCACAGCGGCGCCGTGATGGCGAGAGACCCGAAATAGTTGCGCCCGACAGAGCCCAAGCCCAGGTGCGAGACGATCGGAAAGTGCCACAGGTAGAGGCTGTAGGACGCGACGCCGAGCATCGCGAGCGGACGCCACTCCAGGACCCTCACACTCAAGCCGCGGTGGATGGGCATTACGACGGCACCCACAACTAGGAAGGCGCCCGGCACGAGAAGGACGTCCAGGTCGTAGCGCCATGCGACCACGCACCACAAGGCGATTCCCGCCGCAAGCCACGCGCCGCTTCTTCGTGCCACACCAGGCAGCCAGTCGACCTGCCGGTCGCCAAGCGAGGTTTGCAGCAGAGCAAGAATCATCCCCGAAGTGAAGAAGACGAACGTGGATGGAAGCGAATACTCCCATCGCAAGTCGATTGTGGCAGGCAGGGTCACGGTGCCGAGCCTGATCAACTCGGAAACGAGCCCGATCGCCGCAACGCCGAGCACAGCAAAGCGCACCGAGCCGCCCGACAGACGCTTGATCACGATCGCCAGGAACGGCAGCAGCACGTAGAACTGCATCTCCACCACGAGCGACCACATGACCCCGTCCACGTGATTGAGAGTCGCCGGGAAGAAGTTCTCCAAGAACAGCGCAGAACGCCACCACGTCGTCGATGCGCCGCCGTGGTCGAAGACCAATAAGTACACGACTAGAACCACGTAGTACAACGGGAGGATCCGAAACGCTCGATTTGCTGCATACCGCCCGTAGCGCAACGAACGTCCGCTGGCAAAATCGCGGCGTGCGAATGGGCGGTACAGCAGGTACCCGGTCAGAGCGAAGAACAGGTACACACCGAAACCTCCGCCGAGGAGCGCCCGATCGAAGAAATTGGCGTACGCGCTCGGCCCGTACGCGTGCACCTGGCCGAAGACGTGGCCCTCTAGGACTCCGAGTGCAGCGAGAGCTCGAAGCGACTCTATGGCGGACGAACGCACCTCGCCGGCTTGCTCGATTGCGGCAGCAGACGCTGGGGCTCCCGCCTCTGCGGGGTGCGGCCTCGAGGAGATCCATGGTACGCGACGCTTCACCAGGGACGCCGGCCAGTTCGAGATGAGCCGGGACCTCGTGCCGTCTCTCTGCGTCAACCCAAGACTTCTGGCTTCGAGCCGGGCCGATGCGCATGGACAACGCAGAACTGCGAGCCGTCCCCGACAGTCGCGTCGAGTACGAGCCCCCCGTCGGTCAGGGCCTCGACCAGGTCGGCTCGGTCGACCGAGGAACCGAGCCACTGAGGCTCCAGGCATCCGCGCGGACGGCGTCCCAGCGCCCGCTTGAGGCTTTCCAGGAGGCTCTCTGCGGAACGCCAGTGGCGCGCATGATGGATCTCTGGCCGCTCGCTCACCTGGAAGACGGTCCAACCCCCCGGGCGTAGGACACGGCCGATCTCCCGGACGTACGAGCAGGTGATCGCCGGGTCCGGGATGTGCTGGAAAACGATGAAGGAATAGACGACGTCCGCGCTCGAGTCGGCGATCCCGCCAAGGTCGGTCCCGCTCCCCACCATCAGCTCGACGTTGTCGAGGTCCGCCAGAGCCTCGCGGCCCCGCTCGACCATCTCCCCCGACACGTCCACCCCAACCACGTGGCCGGCACGCGAGGCGAGTGCCCGCGTCATGCGACCGATCCCGCATCCGATCTCCACCACTTCGTCGTCGGGGCCGACCTTCAGGTCGAAGGGTGCGAGCGTTCGATCGAGCGCCTCGGGCCCCGACGCCCAGAAGCTCTCCTC
Source organism: Acidimicrobiales bacterium (assembly GCA_035509915.1). Classification (GTDB taxonomy): domain Bacteria; phylum Actinomycetota; class Acidimicrobiia; order Acidimicrobiales; family UBA8190; genus Bog-564. The sequence goes on from DATKIB010000060.1 coordinate 18,841, forward strand.
GTCGGTCTTCGTGTAGTCGAGAACGTTCTGTATGTAGTACATCGCGTTCTCGCGAGCCTTTCGGTCCCAGAAGGCCCGCATACCGGTCGGGTCGAGGCGCGAAGCACGGGCCTCGGTGCGCTGTGCCGCCCCGCCTGCACGCACCTTGTCGCCCCCGCTCGCCTCCCACTGCCCGGCCATCTCCCCGGGAACGCACGTCGTCCCGGATCCTGGTGGCGCCGGCCACCGCCCTGGTGGGGCGCTCGGCACGCTGCCAAGCTGTGGCCATGAGTGAGCTTCAGGAGGAGGTTGCGCGGTACCCGTGGTACCACACGATCGACCTCGGCGACGGGGTCGTCACGCCCGGGATGTTCGACCACCGCGGGTTCGAGGACCGCTACGGCCTGCCCCCGCGCCTCGCGGGCAAGCGGTGCCTCGACGTCGGCACAATGGACGGCTTCTGGGCCTTCGAGATGGAGCGCCGCGGCGCCGAGTCCGTCGTGGCGGTCGACCTCGAGGACCCCGAGCAGCTCGACTGGCCCGCGAGCCTGCGCCAGCGCGTCACGAAGACGATCGACGAGACCAAGGGAACCCGCTTCGACCTGGCGCGCCGGCGTCTCGGCTCGGCGGTTGAACGCAGGCTCTGCTCGGTCTACCGCCTCGACCCCGCGGAGCTCGGCGAGTTCGACTTCGTGTTCTGCGGAGACATGCTGGTGCACTTGAAGGATCCGGCGACCGCGGTCGAGCACATACGCAGCGTGTGCCGGGGTGTCGCCGTGATCGCCAACCCCGTGAAGGAGCAGTTTCCCTACAGGCGCCGGCCCCTCGCCCAGTTCGACGGCATCAGGGAGTTCGAATGGTGGCTTCCCAACCGCGCGGCCCTCGAGCGCCTGGTCCGAGCCGCGGGGTTCTCGCGGGTCGAGTCCGGTCCCTCTTTCGAGCTCTCGGCCGTCGCAGGCGGCAGCTGGAAAGGCCGACGCTGCTGGGTGCGTGGCGAGGTCTGACGCGCGAATCGCTCAAGCGGCGTCGAGCCCCCGGTCGTGCCGGCGGTGCAGCTCCCACCATCGCGCCAGCGCGTCGCCGGGGGCTCCCACCGACCACCGCACCCGGCGCGTGGGGGGCATCCCGTGCCCCGACCCGGCGAGCAATCGCGCCCGGCGCCACCAGCCGTCGATGAGCGCGTAGCGGAGGTGGAACTTCGGAAGCTCCTCGGCGCGCAGCGGCCAGACGGGGTCGAGTAGCCGCCCGAGGGCAGCAGCGCGCCATCCGCGCTCGGTCAGAGCGAACATGCCCGGAGGGACTTCCACGCCGGCGTGCTCGGCCAGGCCGAGCGCGGCCGCGACGACAGTGGTGCATCGTCGCTTTTTCGCCACCTGCCTGACACGTTGCCAGTCGACGTCACTGCCCGACTCGTGGCAGTGGCCCACCACCATCGCGACGTCAGCGATCCACACCAGACGTCCGAAGCCGTGGTACGGCTTTCCGGCGTGCACGGACAGGTACACGAGCTCCTCGGCGAGCGGCAGGCCGAAGGCCGGTGTGCCCAGGCAGTCGATCGGCACCCGGCGCTCCCAAAGGGCGTCGGCGTCGAGCGAGGTGGCGCGCTCGTAGGAGGCCTCGACGCCGTAGTGGAGCTCGAGAGTGAGAGTTGGCACTTCGCGATGACCGAGAACGGTGTCGTAGCGATCGCGCCGAGACGGGCGCAGCACCTGCCAGCCCCCCGCTCCCAGGAGCTCGAGGGCGCGTGCGTGCTGCGCTCTCGGCAGGAGCAGGTCGATGTCCTCCATCGGGCGGAGCCCCGGCGCCGGGTAACGCGCGGCGACGGCCGGTCCCTTGAGCACCACGGGCTCGAGCCCCGCCTCGACGAGGGGACCCAACGCCATCGAGACCGCACGGGGCAAGAGCAGGACCGCTTCCATCAGCCGTACGTCGACGATCTCGCGAAGCGACTGCCGCGCCCCTCCGAGCTGGTCGAGCTCGCCGGCGACCTCGAGTGCTCTCCAGAGCAGCGGCCCGATCCTCTGCTGCACCGCGAACGGTCCGGCGAACCCGACGTCCGCGCCGCGCGAGATCGCAGCCCTCACGGCCGCCGGCTCGGGGTGCACGTGGCACGCCTGCCACAGCAGCTCCGCGGTGGCTCGCAGCACCTCGGGCGATTGCGGCCGGTCCGTCACCGGTCCGTCCCACGGGCGAGAACGCCAATCGAGGACCCGGACTGCTCCCTCGGCCCGCGCTCTGCCAGCCAGCACCCTTGGAGAAGGGCGAAGGTGAGCGCGTGCACCTGCGGCTGATGCCAATGCGCTGCCAGCGCCTCGGCATCGACGAGATCGGGATCCGCTCCCGCCCCGGTCCAACCTGAGACGAACTCGCGGCAGTGGTCGTGGAACACGACGTGATTGAACCTGGCCTTCGTGGTCCTCGAGAGCAGTGAGTCGGGGAGGAGATCGCCGAACAGCTCGCGCATGGCGGACGTCCGGTCTGCGAAACCGAAGATCCCTCCTGCTCTGGCCAGCGCGGCCGTCACTCGGTGGTCGAGCAGCGGGTGGAACATGCTCGCCCCCTCCTCCGCTGCCAGAGCGGCCATGCCGGCCATGGCCAGGTGCACGCCTCGCAACCGCGCTTGGCGCGTCACCGCTCTGCGCCAGTCGGCCGGCTCGGCGGCGCCGTCCGCGGCGATCGCCCGCTCGAGCTCCCTTCGGGGCCCGGGGGTGAGCCAGCCGAGCGCGAGCTGGCGCCGGGTATCGCGGCCGAGGGCGGCACGGCGGATCGCTCTCGGCGAAACGGAGAGGGCTGTGAGCCGGATGACCTGGCGGCTCCACCGGCGCCCCCGGACCAGGTCACGGAGAGGAGCCAGACGCCCCGCGCCCAGGACCTCGTCTCCTCCTTCCCCGTCGACGAGCGACCCGCCACGTGCACGCTCGATCTCGACCCAGTGCGTATGTGCGAGCGGGGGCCACACCACCCCGTGGCGCAAGAGGGAGGCGGTCGCACGCGGTCCCAGGATGTCGAGCTCGTCGGTGAGCTCGAGGCGCTCCCAGTGCTTCACCCCGAGGTACCTCACGACCTCCTCCTGCCATTCGTCTTCGCGAGCCTCCAATACACCGGGGAAACGCTGCGTAAGGGCCACCGGCTCGTCTATCCCCTCGCGACGCGCGACGCGCAGCGCAGCAGCGAGCACGAGCGAGGAGTCACGCCCACCCGAGAAGAGGACCACGCAGGGGGGGCGCAGCAGTGCGGGGCGGATCGCATCCTCCAGGGCCTCGAGCGCAGAGGCGGCCGGCCGGTGCTCCTCCGGGGTCGCCACGATCTCACCGCCCGGCAGCCAGCCCCACGCCACCTCGATCGGGCTCATCGGGTACGGGACCGCCGGCATCGTCACTCGATCTACCGGCGAGCCGCCACGCAGGTGCTCCCGGCTCGCCCGAACGCCGGCCTCAGGGGTCATGACGAGAGGACCTTCGTGTTCTCGAGAGAGCGAGAGCCGTTTGCGGTCACGGCGCCGAGGAGCGCCTCGACGACCGTGTCGTCGAAGGGAGGGCCCCATGGCACGCTCGCCACGAAGACGGGGACGGACCCCGTCAGGCGCGACAGGCCGTCGAGCTGTGACTCGATCACCTTCGCGGATCGCCAACCTTCGAGCCGTGGGAACGCAGATAGCAGCAGGGTGGCCTCGACCGGGTCCAGCTGGCGCAACTCGAGCGTCGAGATCTCGCGCGTCGGGCGAGGGATCACCACCGCGCACAGCGCGCCTGTCTCGCTGCGAGAGCCCGGGGGGAGGACCGTGAGCCTGCCGTCTGCCGAGGTCCGGGCTCCTCCCCATCCTTCGAGCACCGCCTCCACCACGTCGGCTGCCCTCGGCCGGAGCCTGATCTCGTGAGAACGTCCCACCCACCACGGAGGAGAGCCGGGCCCGATACGCAGCAGGTCGTCGGTCACCAGACGCGCGCCGCGGCTGCAAGCCCACGCCGCCAGGGTGGACTTGCCCATCCCGGTGGTTCCGACGAACGCGACCGCCGGGGACCCGACCTCCACGGCCGACGCATGGAGCACGCAATGGCCCTTCAAACCGAGGTAGAAGGCGAGCATCGCTCCACGCGCCACGAGAGCCAGACGGCCGGGATCGGCCGAGCTCTCCGGACGGCACTCGACCCGTCTCAGGTCGTTGTCGAAGGCGAAGTCGCACAGCCCGTGGATCCTCAAGACGATCTCGCTGCCCCCATCGGCGGCGGTGTAGACGTGCTCGGCACCGACGCTGAAGTCCACGAGGAGCTCCCCGGGCGGGGCCTCGACGGGCACAGGGGCGCTCGGACCGATCCCCAGCTCGAGCGCGCTCGTCCCGTGGCTCTGAGCAGGCGTGCCGAGGGCGAGCGGGGACTCGATCACGACTCCGTGGAGGCAGCAGCTCCCGCGAAGCTGCGGCTCCACGTCACGCGCTCTCATCTCGCCGCCTCGAACACGTCCGGCGCCCGCACCGCGTCGGGCGTAAGCGGCGGAGCCGTGAGCAGGTCGAAACGGCCGTCGTGGCCGATGCAAAAGCCGTCGACCTCGAGCCATGCGTGCGCCATGACGTCGGAACCCTCGACGGCTACCCCGATCCTGAGCCGAGGTTGCCGGCCTCGCAGGATCCGCCCGGCGACGAGAGCCTGACGCAGGCACGGCCCCTTGCAGAAGGGCCACCGTGGCGCGATGACGCCGAGGACCTTCAGCCGCCGAAGTGCACCGGCGTCCATCGGCGCGCTGCTCCCTACGAAACGCTCACCGTCCGGCTCACCACGGGCCTCGACACCCTCGAGCGCTCCCGTCGGCGACGAGATGCGATCGCCCCGCAGGGTCGAAAGTGGCTCGTGCTGCGAAGTGGACAGAGGCGCGCCGAAGAACCTCCCGAGGCGAGGAAGTGGCACCGTGCGCACCCCGATCTCGGCGACCAGCATCCAACACAGGACCTCGAGCGCGGCCGGGAGCGCCCGGAGGCGTCGAGCCAGCCGGCCAACGAAACCGACGCGGCTCGGACGCGACACCGTCGATCTGGGTGCCACCGGGTTCAATCCTCGATCAAGCCGCTGGAGCGAAGGTCCTCGAGGAACGTCGCAACGTCGGCCACCGCCTGCGAGCGGTCGATGCCGAAGCGCTCCACCAGCGCGTCCGCCATCTCGTCGGCGCCGACCTCTCCCTCGAGGAGCTCCCAGAGCGCGGCCCCGGAGGAGTTGACGCTGTAGTAGCGCGACGACCCCAGGTCGAGCGCGACCACTCGACCATCGACCTCACGCGAGATGACGTCGGCCCGCCGCCGCATCCGTCTACTCGCCTCGGCTCGCTCGGGGGCGGCAGAGCGCCGGCCCTCGAACGTAGTGACCAGCCTCTAGAGGCTGTCGTTTCCGAAGACGGGGCTCCCGGCCGGCAAGCTCTTGTCCAGGACCACACCGGCTATCAGCGCCTGGGTGACCTCTGCCACCGAGCCGTGGGCCGTAAGCCGTGGAGCCTCGTAGCGGGTTCCGCCCCCCGTCTGCTCGCCTCCGTGCGTGTTCATACTGCAACTCATAGTCCTCTTTCCTTGGTCTCGTCAAAATCCGGCGACAAATTTGTTCCCGTATTTTGCCTTGGCTCCGCCGTTGCCACATTTCGCGGTCGCGCTGCCCCTCCCTCGGGCCGTCCTCCAGGCTCGTGGGTCGCACTAGTACTGCCCCAGGGTTCCGGTCCGCCGCGCACGGTCGAGAGCCGCGCTGAACAACCACAGCGCCACCGGGATGGCGAGGATGGTCGCACCGCAGAGCTCGCCGAAGCGCGCCAGCGGCAGGCTGCTCGACAGAAGCGAGCTGCGCAGGATCTCCAGCGCCCAGGTGAAGGGCAGGATCTCCGCCACGAGGCGGAGAGCATGCGGCATGAGGCTCACGGGGTAGTAGACGCCTCCGACCAGCACGAGGGCCGATGTGCCGATCGCGGTGAGCGTCTCGCCGCGCTTGAACACCATGACGAACGCAGCGAACGCGATCCCCACGGCGCTGAAGAGAGCGAACGACACGCCGATGTCGGCGATAGCCAGCAGCGCGCCGGGTGCTGCGGCCGAGAAGCGCAAGCCCACGGCCACAGCCAGCAGCAGCGACACGAGGTTGGCGATCGTCGAGTACAGAAGCTGGTAGCTGGCGCTGCCCAGGACGCTCAACGCCGGACGCGGTGGCATCGTGAAGAGCACCTCGAGCGTGCCTGCTGTCTGGTCCGCGCGGAGCCGTTGGGCGAACGCCGTGAGGGTCACGCTGAAGAAGCCCAGCAGCATGGTGCCGAGGACCGAGAAAGCGAAGTAGCCGCCATGCAGTCCGCCGCTCGAGCTCACGATGCGTCCGCCGACCAGCCTGCTCAAGAAGTACAGGAACCCCACCGTCGCGAACCCCTGCCCCAGGCCGAGCACGAAGGGAAAGCGGTAGGACCAGGCGATCCCCCAGTCCCGGCGGACGAAGGCCGCGAGCACCGGAAGCGCGCGCGGTCGAGCGCGCCGCGCCAGGATCGTCGCCGTGGCGCTCGAGCTCATCGGAAGGCTCCGACCACGGCGGTCTCGAGATCGGCGGCGCTCTCCCCGCCATGGCGACGTGTGACCACCCTCCCTCGCTCGAGCACCAACACTTCGCTCGCGAGGTCCGCCGCCTCGTGCAGATCGTGGGTCGCGAGCAGGACGGCCACGGCTCGCTCCACTGCGAGCGTCCTGACCAGAGCGCGTACCTCTGCGGCAGCAGCCGGGTCCAGGCTGCGCGTGGGTTCGTCGAGCAGGAGCACGGAGGGCTCGCCGAGCAGCGCGCGGGCGATGCCGAGCCTGCTGCGCATTCCCGTCGAGTAGCGGTCTGCGCGCCTTGCAGCCACCTCTCCCAGGCCCACCACCTCCAGGGCCCTCGAGGAAGCCTCGCGGGCGGAGGCCCGGTCCAGACCCTGAAGAGCTGCGAAGAACTCCAGATTCTTCTGCCCGCTCAACCTCCAGAAGTACGAACGCTCTTCTCCGAGGACGAGACCTATGCAGCTGCGTGCCGCGCGGGGCTCAGCGACCACGTCGTGGCCGTCCACGGTCGCCTGGCCTTCGTCCGGGAGCACCGAGGTCGCGAGGATCCGGATGAGGGTGCTCTTGCCGGCGCCGTTGCGGCCCAGCAGCGCCGTGATACGACCGGGGAGCACCTCGAGGTCGACCGAATCGAGCGCCAGGTTGGGCCCGAACCGCTTCGTGAGACCGCCCACGCTGATCCCGCCCAGTGTCGTGGCGCGCGCGCCCGCCTCAGGGGCCCAAACACTCATGGTGTCTCTTCCCGCTTCTGCGGGCGGCGGCATTCCCTGCCCGGCATGACGCCAGGTAGAACGCCTCGTGGGCCGCGAACCGGCGGCCTAGCGCACTGCCGAGCGGTGCCCGCCTCCAGCCATGCCGACCACGATCGCGATCACCCAGAGCACGACCGCCGCGACCGCCGCAATTGCACCTTTCTTGTAGCGGATCCCGTTGCCGGTGTGGGCGTGCCCGGGGAAGAACGAGGGCAAGGAGTGGACCGGTTCCGCGAAGTAGACGGCCGCGACCGCCGCGGCGAGCAGTCCCACGATCACAATCAGGACGACGATGACCTTCTTCATCGGGCTCACCGTAGGCACCCCATGCCGGGTGCGACAAGACGGGACCAGGAGCTCGACCACGAGTGGGGCCTCTCGGAGCTCCTGAGAACCCTCGAAGCTCCTGAAGAACCCTGAAAGCGGCGGCTACCCTGAAGAACCCGTGGCCGTCTCACCGCCTGGCACCGTCTTCCAACGCAGCGCGTTTCGAGCCTTGGTGGGCATCCTTCTGGCCGGCGTATTGCTGGCGGCGTGCAGCTCGTCGCCGGGGTCGAGCGGCTCTTCGTCTCCTCCCGGTTCATCGAGCTCGGGCGACAAGGCCCTGGCCACGAGCGAGCTGCTGCCAACCTCCGTCTATCCGGCGGGCTGGAAGGGACAGGGTGCGAGCAGCGAGACGACAGGGGCGAGCTTCTTCGGGGGAGCCAACAGCTCCGAGGTCTCCGAGCTCGCGAGCTGCATCGGGATCTCGACGAACGGCATCGACACCAGCCCCGCAGAAGCCGCAGCCCAGGAATACGACGACCCCAGCTCGAACGTGACCGTCACCGACACGGTGGACGTCTTTCCCACCGACGCCCAGGCCGTCGCCGACGTCGAGGCCGCCGCGAACCCCAAGACGCCGAGCTGCTTCGTCCAGCTGCTTGGTCCCAACCTCTCGCAGGCCATTGCCCAGAAACTCGGTCAGGGCGCCACGATCGGGCAGGTGGCAGCGTCCCACGGCTCGCTACCTTCCTTCGGTGATCACGACGCCGAGCTCGTGCTGAGCTTCCCGTTCACCTTCGAAGGCGTGAGCGGCACGGAGTACCTGGAGTTCGTGACGGTGCAGAAGGATCGGTCTGAGTCGAACCTCCAGTTGAGCAACTCGGGCTCTCCCGCTCCGAGCAACGTCGTGGAGGATCTCGCGCGGGCGGCGGCCAAACAGATGAGCTGACGGCGACGCGCGTCCCGGTCAGGTGCTGGCGGCGCTCTGCACAGTGGCGCGGGCGTCGGCGAGGAGCTTCTCGTCGTCGGCGAGGAGCTCTTGCGCCAGCCTCCGCACCATCTCCTCGATCTCGGGGTGCGAGTCGGGGTCCCAACCTTCGAGCAGTTCGGTCAGGCCACTGCGCCGCGACTCCTGGAGCCTGGCGATCGCGTCGTGTCCTCGTTCGGTCAAGGTGAACTCGCATCCACCCGGGCGGTCGAGCGTCTCCACCATTCCGGAGCTGATCAGCGAATCGATACCGTCCTCGATGTGCTTGGGGTCCACTTTGAGCCGCGATGCGACGCTCTCGAGCGTGCAGTCCGGCTGGTCGGCGAACCGGTAGAGGAGCCAGCAGGACCGGGCATCTAGCTCTAGACCTGCCCTCTCTGCGAGCGTCGAGTAGACCTCACGCCGGTTCTCGCGCTGGGCGACGCGCTCGAGGGCCAGCTGGACCTGCTGGAGGGAGGTGCGAGCCTCTGGCATGCCGAAGCCCTGACCCTGATCCACCGTTCGGACGGTCTTTCGCAGCTCGATCTCGGGAAGGAGCCATGACAGGGCGAAGGCCACAGCGGCGACCGGAACGCCCATCAGGAAGACGGTGTCGATGGTGTGCACCAGGCCCGACACCACTCCGGCGTGGACCGCCGGGCTCAGGCGCGCGAGCGAGCTCGGATCGGCGCCGCTCAGCGCGCTACTCAGCCCGCGCGGTACGGACTCCAGGTGCAAGGCATGGACGACGTTGGTCGTGAGGAGGTTGGCGAAGACTGCACCGAACACCGCCGTGCCGAACGAACCGCCGATCATCCTGAAGAACGTCGCCCCCGACGTCGCGGTGCCGAGCTCCTCGTAGGGCACCGCGTTCTGTACGGCCACCACGAGGACCTGCATCACGAGACCCAGGCCCACTCCGAACACGAGCATGTAGCTCGCGATGGCCCAGCTGCCGGTGGTCAGGCCGATTCTCGACATCAAGAAGAGACCCACGATCATGAGGAACGTGCCGACGACGGGGAAGACCTTGTAACGCCCCCAACGGCTGACGATCTGGCCCGCTCCGATCGAGGCCAGGAGCAGGCCGCCCATGAGCGGCAGAAGCCTCAGCCCCGAGGCAGGCGGGCTCAGTCCCCTTGCGTCCTGGAAGAAAAGTGGCAGGAAGGTGAGGGCTCCGAACATGGCGAAGCCCATGACGAAGCCCACGGCGCTGGCGGACGAGAAGACGCGGTTGGCGAACAAGCCGAGCGGGATCACGGGCTCGGCTGCACGGCGCTCGACGAGCACAAACCCGATGGTGAGCACGACCCCGGCGACTGCCATCACAACGATCGGCGCGGACCCCCACGGGTAGGAGGTCCCACCGAGGCTCGTGAAGAGCACAAGCGCGGTCGTGGCGAGCGCCAACAAGATCGTTCCCAGGTAGTCGATCACGTGGTGAAGCCGCTGTAGTTGGCCCGGTAGCTGCGCGGCTGTAACGAAGAGAGCCACCACGCCGATCGGGATGTTGACGTAGAAGACCCAGCGCCACGACAGGTACTCGACGAAGTAGCCGCCGATGAGAGGGCCGAGGACGGTGGCCACCCCGAACACGGCCCCGAAAAGTCCCATGTAGCGACCTCGGTCGCGCGGCGAGACGACGTCACCCACGATCGCTTGCGCGCCGATCATGAGGCCGCCACCTCCCAGACCCTGGACCGCCCGGAAGGTGATCAGCTCGAGCATCGAGTGGCTGAAACCCGAGAGAGCTGACCCGACCAGAAAGATCACGATGGCCGCCTGGAAGAAGATCTTCCGGCCGTACTGATCGCCGAGCTTGCCCCAAAGGGGGGTGGAGACGGTCGATGCGAGGAGATACGAGGTCACCACCCACGTGAGCCGCGACGCTCCGTGAAGGTCGCCGACGATCGTGGGAAGCGCGGTGGAGACGATGGTCTGGTCGAGCGCGGCGAGGAACATTCCGAGCAGCAGCGCGCCGATGATCAACAGAACGCGACGCCTGGGCAGGGACAACGTCGGCCCGAAGGCCGCGGGCGTGGTACTCATCGGGTGACCCTTGTTGTGTGCAATAGCGATCCCATCCCCCGCTTCGTACGCCCAGTTTGCCTTGTGCGCGAACGACTAGGGATCGCCTCACTCATCGGTGCGAGGGCCTGGACGACACGCAGCTGAAGCTGCGTCCGGTCGGCAGCTCGAAGCTCTCGCTCCACGCGCTGGTCCGGCACATGGCCGAGGTGGAGCGCAACTGGTCGAGAGCTCGTCGACAGCGAGGTCGGCTGGTAGGAGCCTCGTCTACGTAGCCTCGGGCACGAAAGCGACGCAGTCCATCTCCACCATCGCGCCCAGAGCGAGGGCGGAACACCCGACCGTGATCCGGGCTGGTGGCTCGGAGCCGAAGACTCGCACGTAGGCCTCGTTCATCTCCCCGAACTTGGCCATGTCGGTCAGATAGACGTTGACCTTGGCCACGTCGGACATACCGCACCCGCAGGCGCGCAGGATGGTCTCGATGTTCGCCAGGGCCTGGGTGGTCTCGGGCCCCGCGCCCCCTTCCACCATCTCCCACGTACCGGGGCGGGCTCCGAGCATGCCCGAGACGAAAACCTGGTCTCCCGCGATCGTGGCGTGGCAGAAGGCGGGCAGGCGGCCCACACCGTCGACCGTGATCTTCCGAAGCGTCATAGCTCTGCCCTCGAGTGCCTTCCCGCCCAAATTCTGCCTGCCGCGACGTCGAGCAGTAGGTGTGGAGCTCCTCCGTCTGACATGGGACAAGAGTAAGAGACGAGCTGCCGTTGCTCAAACGTCTGGGTGTTCGCTATCCGGCGAAGGTGCGGCGCCCCACACCTGCGTCCGAGCGGGATCGATAATGGTGCCTCGTGACCGATACCGAGCGAGCTATCCCTGCCTACGATCGAATCGGCACCCACTACGCCCGAGAGCGCCAGACCGATCCTCGCCTGGCGCGTCCGCTCCATGAAGCGCTAGGGACGGGTCGGCTCCTCAACGTCGGAGCGGGGACCGGATCCTACGAACCTACGGACCGTCCAGTGGTCGCACTCGATTCTTCAGCGGTCATGATCGCCCAGCGCCCGACTTCTGCTGCTCCAGTGGTCCAAGGGGTAGCGGAGGCCCTCCCGTTCGGAGACCGATCGTTCGACGTGGTCATGTCGATCCTGAGCGTGCATCACTGGACCGACCCGGCTGTAGGGCTGGGAGAGTTGGCTCGGGTGGCCCCGCGCCGCGTAGTGCTGACGTTCGATCCGGAGGTCCATGGGTTCACGTGGCTCATGGATTACCTGCCGGAGACCAAGGAGCCCGGGCGGCCGCAGGCCCCGTCTATCGCCGAGATCACGGATCGAATCGAGGGGGTCGCCGTCATCGTGCTCCCAGTGCCCTGGGACTGCGTCGACGGCATGACCGTGGCCTACTGGCGCCGACCCGAGGCCTACCTCGACCACCGCACCCACGCCGGAAGCTCATGGCTGCGCCAGATCGACAAGGCTGTGCTGCGCAGCGGGCTGGACAAGCTGGAGAGCGATCTGCGAGATGGGCGCTGGCAAGAGCGCTACGGGCACCTCTTGGATCTGGAGGAGATCGACTGCGGGCTTCGGATCGTCATCGGCCAGGCTTCGGACACCTGATCCGGTGTCCTCTACCCCTGGCGAGTTTCGCCCCGACCGGCAAAGCCGAGTCCGTCACCATTGGCGCAGGGGTCCCAGGTGGCGCGCCCGGATGGCTGTCAGCAGTCGTCGCCGACGCTGATAGAGAGCTCGAAGCTCGAGAGGTCGGCGCTCTCGTTGTCGCGCGTATACGAAAAGCCCTGCAGGTTGTAGAGGTGCACCGCTTCTCGGCCGAGCGGGAAGGGACCCCAGTGCCAAGTCCCGCGGCGGAGCACGAAGGCATCGAGAGGCTTCAGCCGAAACGCCCGCACGGACTCGACGTCGGACGGGCTGGACAAGTCGACGTTCGCGGGAGCCACTGCCAAAACCGACTCGGCGTCGAGCACAAGCAGCGCCTGAGTGTGTGTCTTGTGGCGGAACATCCGCTCGCAGCGCAGTGCCTCCCCGACGCGCTCCACTTCCTCGGGCCCGTGGCGGATCAAGTTGAGATGCGGGTCTCCCCACTCGAACTCCAGCCGGTTGGTCCCGTCGGCCGGGTCGGTGTCGGCCACGGGCAGCCAACCGAACGGCTCGAACCCGGTGGCTGTGACCGGCACCGCGGCCAGGTGCCATCTACGCTCGCGACCAGTTGACACCTGCGTGAGTCTAAGGAGGGACCTGATGGACGTGCGCAGCATCGAAGACGTCGAGCCGACCGTCGAGCACAACGGCACCGTCCCCGTGTGGTGGCTCGTGCGATCGCGCGAGATGATGGAGCTCACCGACGGGGGGTTCCTGGAGCTCGTGAACGAGTTCGAGGTCGCCGCGGGCGGGCGCGTCGATCCGCATTCACACCCGACGCACGAGTTCTATTACGTCACCTCCGGCCGCGGCATCATGAGCATCGAAGGAGAGGACCGCCCGATCGCGCAGGGGGACCTCGTGCACATCCCGCCCGACAAGGTGCACAGTCTCAGACCAGTCAGCGAGCACGCTCCCATCCACTGCTTCTGTTTCGCCATCGGGGTGAGGGGGGCGGGGCCGATCGACTACACCCACCACTGATCAGGTCACCTCGACCGCAGAAGCGTCTAGGCCGAGCAACTCGGTAGTGGTCCGTCCCGCTCGGAGCTCGACGAACAGGCGCCTCTCTTTTTCGGCACGAGCTCTCGCCCTCTCGGTCACGCGCTCGAGGGCATCGCGCTCCACCACCACCACCCCGTCGGCGTCGCCAACGACCCAGTCACCGGTGCAGACGCGCACTCCGCCAACCTCGACGGGTGCACCCACCTCTCCCCCTCCCGACTTGGCCGTTCCCCCCAAGGCGGTCATCGTGGCGAAGACCGGAAAGCCCAGGCTCGCGACTGCAGAGACGTCGCGCACTCCCCCTTGCACGACCAGACCCGCGAGTCCCCGCGCGAGCGCGGCGGTCGTGAGGACCTCGCCCCAGTAGCCGCGTTCCTCGTCGTCGCCTACCGAGACCACGAGCACGGTGGCGGCGGGAGCACTCGACACGGCTACGTGAATCGCGAGGTTGTCCCCGGGCGAACACCGAACCGTGAGCACGGATCCGCTCAGGCGCGCCCCCGGCCAAGCTGCACGGATGCGCGCTTGCATCGGCGTTGCACCCGCTTCGCCCGCGGTGGCAGCTCCGAGCGCGAGCAATTCCTCGGCCAAGGATCGGGGGCTTTGCGCGGGTCCGGGCATGCCTGAGGTCTACCAGGCCGCTACGGCGACTTAGCCCGGAAATGAGATGCTGGTCGAAGCAGATGCTTGGGGGTGGAACGCGAAATGAGGGTCGGCGGCATCGACATCGTGCCTGTGAGTGATGGCTCAGGAGCGGTGCCACCGAGCCTTCTGCTCACCGCGTCCGAGAAGGATTGGGAGCCCCACCGCAAATTCCTCGATGCTGGCGGCCTGCTGCCGATGGAGCTCGGAGGCTTTCTCCTGAGGGGTCCCGAGGATCATGTGGCCCTGGTCGACTTGGGTCTAGGCCCTCTAGGAGCCAAAATCGGAATGGCCCATTTCCTGGACAGCCT
>DATKIB010000061.1:0-2699 GCA_035509915.1 Acidimicrobiales bacterium
GTTCCGCAAGAACCTGAACCGCACCTCCGGGCTCGGAAGCACCGGCGACGACACCTTGGCCCGCACCCCGCTCGAGTTCCTCTACCAGCAGCTCTCCCTCTACGTGGAGGATCGCCGACGTGAGCCGCGCAACGATGTGCTCAGCGGGCTGGCAAGCGCCACCTTCAAGGACGGGTCTGTCCCCGAGGTCATCGATGTGGTGCGCGTGGCCGCCAACATCTTCGCCGCCGGCCAGGAGACCACCGTGCGGTTGCTGGCCGCCGCCGTGCAGTACCTTGCCGACCATCCTGATCTCCAGACCCGCCTGCGCTCCGAGCGTGATCGGATCCCCAACTTCGTGGAGGAGATGTTGCGCTACGAGGGCCCGGTCAAGGGGGACTTCCGGTTGGCCCGGCGGGCCACGACGGTGGGCGGCGTGGAGGTCCCGGCCGGCACGACCGTCATGGTGCTCAACGCCGCGGCCAACCGCGACCCGCGCAAGTTCGAGCAGCCCGACGTCTTCGACCCTGACCGGGAGAATGCCCGACAGCACGTCGCCTTCGGCCACGGTGTCCACGTGTGCCCGGGCGCGCCCCTGGCCCGCACAGAGGGCCGGGTGAGCCTGGAGAAGCTGCTCGAGCGCACAGCGGAGATCCGCATCTCCGAGGCACACCACGGACCCCCTGCCGCCCGTCGCTACAAGTACGTACCGACCTACATCCTGCGCGGGCTCACCAGCCTGCACCTGGAGTTCACGCCGGCCGCGCCAGGGCCACGCTGACGGCGGGTACTCAGCCGCCGAACTCGGGCAGGACGTCGAGGGCGAACCGTTCGATCTGTGCGCGGGCCCCTTCGGGCCACCCGCAGACCAGGTAGCCGTAGCCGGCGTCTCGCCACTTGCCCGCATGCTTGCGTGCCGTGTCGAGGTCGTCGAGCGAAATCGAGCTCGCTCGTACGATCGACGATGGATCACGTCCAGCTCGGGCCGCGAGCTCGTCCACCTTTTCGTTGGCCTCTTGCAGGGAATTGGGTGTCCCCCACGAGTGCCAGACATCGGCGAAACGAGCGACCAGAGGGAGCGTCCGCCGTGGACCGCTGCCGCCGACCCATATCGGCGGGTGGGGCTTCTGCACCGGCAACGGGCGGAGTTGCGCCTCCTGAAGGGACACGACCCGTCCCTTGTAGGAGACGACCTCGCCGGTGAAAAGGCGGGTGAAGATCTCGAGCGCGTCCTCGAGCAGGTCGAACCGCTGAGCGGTCGGCGGGAACGGGATCCCCAGCTCGAGGTGCTCCTTGTCGAACCATGCGGCCCCAAGTGAGAGCTCGAGCCGTCCGTGGGAGGCATGGTCGACCGTGAGTGCCTGGGCGGCCAGCACGGAAGGGTGCCGGTAGGTGACGCCCGTGACGAGCAGCCCCAGCCGGATTCGCGACGTCGTTCCAGCCAGCGCAGCGAGCGTAGTCATGCCTTCGAAGGTCTCGCCCGGGCCCTCGCCGTACATGGGCTGTAGATGATCGAAGCCCCAGGCACCGTCGAAACCGAGGTCCTCGGCGAACTTCACGCGGCTCACGACCTCGTCCCACGGCACCCGTTGCTGCGCGACATCCAGGCCGAAACGCATCGTCGAACCTTACGGTTTGTGAATGGCCGGCGCTCGGCAACTCGCGCAGATAGGGCTCAATCGTCGAGCAGGTCGGGCTGTACCGCCACTATCCACTCGTAGAGCGGTTGGAACGAGAACCATCCCCCTATAGGCGATCCGACCTGCTGCGCCGTCTTCTCGGCTTGGTCACGATCGATGAGCACGGGAGAGCCCGCAGCCTCGGCCAGCAACTGCGCCTGGCAAGTGCGCTCCATCGTGATGAACCACCATGCCGCCTCGTCGACCGACGTCTGCCCGACCGTCAGCAGGCCGTGGTTCGAGAGGATGACGGCCTTGTGCCCGCCGAGCGCGTGAGCAATGCGTTTGCCCTCCTCGAGGTCGAGTACGACCCCGGTGAAGTCGTCGAAGACCGCGTGGTCGCCGTAGAACGCGCAGGAGTCCTGCGTCAGGGGATCGAGACGACGGCGCAGCGTCGACCACGCCTTCCCGTGCAGTGAGTGCGCGTGAGCAGCCGCCACGACGTCTGGCCTTGCGGCATGGACCTGCGAGTGGATCGCGAATGCGGCGGCGTTCAGAGGCCAGGAGCCCTCCACGACCTCGCCCCTGTCGTTCACAAGGATCAGATCCTTCACGCGGATTTGCTTGAAGTTCATCCCTAGCGGGTTGACCCAGAAGTGGTCGAGCAACTCGGGATCTCTAGCAGTGATGTGGCCGGCGACGCCTTCGTCGAATCCAAACTGTCCGAACAATCGGAACGCGGCCGCAAGTCGCTGCTTGCGGTGCCTGCGCTCTTCCTCGACGCTGTCGAACTTGGGGAACTGCGGTGGAATGCGATCTGAGACCATGCTCACATCTTAAACCCTCACCCGGGTCATCCAGAGCCCGGGTTGGCCGTCTACTCGGAAGCACCGCCCTCTGGAATCCACCTGCCCGAGTCGCGCCATTCGACGGCCTCGTGGAACCCCTGCGATGCGGCGAACTGCTGGAACCAGCGGCCCTCGGGTGAATGGCGCGTGATCCCGTCGAACAGTGTCGCCAGGATCTGAGAGCCGGCGAGGCCCATGTTGTCGTAGGCCTGGTTGATCATGAGCTTCTGCATCGCCAGCTGGTTGGTCGGAA
>DATKIB010000062.1:0-5488 GCA_035509915.1 Acidimicrobiales bacterium
GAACCCACTGCGGGAGAACCTGTCGACCAGCTCACGTACACCGCGGCCAGCAGAGAGCTCGACTCGATCGTGGAGTTCTTCGAACAGAGGGACGTGGACGTCGACGAACTTGTGGCCCGACTCGAGAGAGCTACGGCGATCGTCGACGAGCTCGATCGCCGCATCCGCCGCACCCGAGCGCAGGTCGAGGAGCTGGTTCCCCGGCTGGAGGCCGTGAGCCGCGGGGTGGAGCGACAGTCTGGTGATGCCGCCGACCGCGACGACCGCTCCGACGTCGAGGCGCCGGCGCCGGAGCAGGACCCAGTCCCCGACGACGAGCTCGAAGAGGAGCTCGAAGCGTGGGAGGAAGAGGGTGGCGCCCCCACACCTTCGGACGCGGCGGTCCCAGGGGAACCGGGAAACGACCAGCCGCTCTTCTGAAGGGCTTTCCACGGGGCGCTGATGTGAGGGTGCGATGAGGGACTCGAATCCCCGACCTCCCACGCCTAGCCCCGACCCCTCTTCTGCTCGAATCGTTGTGCTCATATTGACTGAAATGGTGCAGGAAGCATTACAGCCCCTCCATATACTCGAACATATGTTCGTAGGCGATGAGGGCCCGGCCGGAGGCCATCGTGTGCCGTGAGCTCTCCCAGATAAGAAGCGCGGCGGCCCGCTTCGCGGCGGGCTTCGACGCCGAGCTCATGAGCTTCGAAGACGCCCGCCGGGTCGCAAAGGAGGCGGCTGCCATCGAGGCGGTCGCCTCGACGATCAAGTCCCTTGCGGCAGCGAGGGTGGCCGATGGCGCCACTGCCTCAAATGGCAGCCGCTCTGCTGCCGAGGACCTTGCGCGAGAGACCGGGAGCTCGATCGGTGCCGCACGCGACGCCATCGACACCGGGCGTCGCCTCTCTTCGCAACGAGAGCTGTCTGTTGCTGCGCGCCAAGGGGAGATCTCGTTTCAGAAGACCTCCTTGATCGCGAACGCAGCCGAATCGGACCCGAGCGCAGAAAGGCGCCTAGTGGCGCGTGCAAGGCACGCTTCTGTAGCAGAGCTCAAGTCCATCTGCGCGGAGACAAAGGCTGCGGCTCATCCAGACCTAGAGGCACGCCGCCAACAGATCCACAGCCGGCGCTACCTGCGCTCGTGGAGCGACGTAGAAGGCGTCTGGCACCTGTCTGCCGCTGCGAACCCCGAGGACGGGGCGCAGGTCATGGCGGCGCTGGCCCCGATCACAGACGAGATCTTCGAGTCGGCGCGCACAGAAGGCAGAAGAGAGTCGCCCGATGCTTACGCCTTCGACGCCCTTTTGCAGATGGCGAGGGAGGCGGCCACGTCTGAGCCGGCCCCTCACCTTTCCGCCCCAGCCTCCCGGGGGGCCGCCAAGGACAAAGCAGGCACGGGTAACGTCGGCGCCGGGCATCGGAGGCGAGGTCCGCCCGGGGCGAAGATCCTCGTTCGGATCGACTACGACACGTTTCTTCGTGGTGTGCCTACGAAAGGCGAGACCTGTGAGCTCGTCGGCTTCGGGCCGATCGCCGTCTCGGCTGTGGACGAGCTTCTAGAGACAGCAGATCCCTTCGTCGCCGCCATACTCACGAAGGGCCAGGAGCTGGTGGGTGTCGCCCACCTCGGGCGAAAGCCCAACTCCTATCAGCAGAGCGCTCTCGAGTGGATCTACCCGAGCTGTGCGGCAGAGGGATGTCATACCCAGTCTCGGCTCGAGTTCGACCACCGCGTCGACTGGTCGAAGACCCATTACACGATGTTCGATCTGCTCGACCGGCTCTGCTCACACCACCACGACCTCAAGACCAGAGACGACTGGGCGCTGGTGGAGGGAAGGGGCAAGAGGCCTTTTGTCCCTCCTGACGACCCTCGCCATCCGGGTCGTCGCAACAAGCGATGTCCGGCATCGTCGAAGGACCCGCCAGACCGCGCTGCTTAGGACCCTCGGCTGGTCGGCCCCACGACGGATCGTGTTCGCGCAAATGGAGGGAATCAGTGGACCCGGCGGTCGCTCCCGCTCCAGAAGGGCTCCCTGAGCTCTCGCTTCAAGATCTTTCCCGAGGGGTTTCGGGGGAGGACCTCGACGAAATCCACAGACTTCGGGCACTTGTAGTGCGCCAGGCGCTCACGGCAGAACGAGATCAGCTCCTTCTCCTCCAGCGTGCTGTCCTGGACCTTCACCACAATCGCCTTCACAGCTTCGCCCCAGGTCGAGTCCGGGACCCCGATGACAGCGGCGTCCGCGACATCGGCGTGCGCGAGGAGGACGTTCTCCACTTCCGCCGGGTAGATGTTTTCGCCGCCCGACACGACCATGTCCTTGATCCTGTCGTGGAGGTAGACGTATCCCTCTTCGTCGAGGTAGCCGGCGTCGCCCGTGCGCAGCCAGCCGTCCGATCGGATAGTGCCCTCTGTCTCGCCGGGCTTGTTCCAATAGCCGAGCATGTTGAATTCCGAGCGCGTCCACAGCTCTCCGACACTGCCGGTGGGCACGTCCGCTCCGGAGTCTGGGTCCACGATACGCAGCTCCACCCCAGGGAGGGGCTTCCCCGCAGCCCGGAGCAGGTGCTTGCGGGGGCCCTGTGGGTCGTGGTCCTCCGGATCGAGCCGCACGATCGCACCGGTGGTCTCGGTCAGCCCGTACACCTGGGAGAACCTGCAGCGGAACACTTCGAGGCAGCGCACCAGCACGTCCTCGGAGATCGGCGAGGCCCCGTAGAAGATCGTGTCGAGGCTCGACAGATCGGTCCGGTCGATGCCGGGCGTCGCCAGGAGGACCATCAGCACCGCAGGCACGAGGAACGCGTGGGTGACCCTCTCGCTCTCTATCAAGGCGAGGAGCTTCGAGGGGTCGACCTCCCGCAGGAGCACCGAGAGGCCTCCGCGCGACATGCCCGCCAGCGCCCAACCGGAGCCTCCGATGTGGAACAGCGGCATGGCCACGAGGCTGACCGTCGTCTCGCAGATCCCGAACGTCTCGATGGCACCGCCGAGCTGGCTCGCCATGTTGCGGTTCGTGAGCATCACGCCCTTGGGCAAGCCGGTGGTCCCCGACGTGTAGAGCTGCAACGACACGTCGCCGTCGGCAGGCTGGTAGCCGGGATCGGTCTCCGGGCGGTCCGAGAGCCAGTCTTCGAAGCCGACCCGGCGGGCGAGGTCCGACGCACCGCCGGCGTCCGAGTCGGCCTTCGGGTCTCCGAGGACCACCACTCGTCCAACCGAAGGCAGGCCGCTGATCATCGCGGCCAGGCACCCTAGGTAGTCCTGGTGCACCACGAGAACCTTGGCGCGCGAGTCGTCTATGACGGCCCCCATCTCCTGGGGGGAGAGCCGCCAGTTGACGGCCACGTTGACGGCGCCGCCGAGCGCCCCACCGAAGAGCACCTCGAAGTACTCGAGGCCGTTGCGGTCCAGGAACGCCACTCTGTCGCCGGCCCCGACGCCCTCGTCTGCGAGCGCGTGGGCCACCGTGCAAGCACGCCGGTAATGCTCGGCCCAGGTGACCGTGTCGTCGCCGAAGCGGAACATCGGCCGCTGCGCATGCTCCTGCACATTGGTCCGGAACATCCCCGCCACGCTGAAGCGATCCATCACCACCCCCGTTTACTGGTGCCCGCCGGTCCTGGTCGGACACTGTACGCCTGGGTGCGGATGTGAGCGTCTGCACGACTGTGACGAGTGTCCGCTCCGCGGAGACCGAGTACCGGTGGCTGGGCGAACCGTAACCTGGAGGCAGAGCCGGACTTCTGGGGGATCGCATGGCCCGTTTTTCACTCAGCGCTCTCGGTGCCGACAGGCCCGGGATCGTCGCAGCCGTGACCGGGGCGCTCGTCGACCTCGGTTGCAACATGGAGGACTCCACGATGACCATCCTTCGAGGTCACTTCGCGGTCCTCCTCGTGGTGGCGGCGCCCTCCGAGGTGACCCAGGCGGCCCTCGAGAACGCCCTTGCCCCAGCGGCGAGGGCGTTCGACCTCACAGTGGCCGTGCGGTCGCTCGCGGAGCTCGCGACGGACACGGGGAAGGGTGCTGGCCTCCGCAGCGATAGCGAGGGTCCCGAGCTCGAAGCGTGGACGATCGCAGTGCACGGGGCGGATCGTCCCGGGATAGTCCACGCCGTCACGAGCGCTCTGGCCGATGCGCGAGGCAACGTCGTCGACCTGGCAACCCACCTGGTCGGCGACCCCGACGCACCGGTATACGTCATGACTCTGCGTGCGACGCTGCCGTCCGGCGGGGCAGGAGAGGAGGCCGCCGAGCGCGTGGGCCGGGCTGCCTCCGCGCTCGGGGTGCACTGCACGATGCACCGCGACGAAGCCGATCTTCTCTAGGGCCAAAAGAGCCGAGTGGACTGGCGAACGGGCTTGTTGTCGGCTGTGGCGCTGGCAGTGGTGGCAGTGGTGGCAGTGGTGGCCGCGGTGATCGTGGCCATCGTGGCGAGTGGCACCGCCGCGAACGCATTGGGTATGAGTGCAGTGGGGACAGGGCGCCGATGGCAGTGAGGCCGGTGCTCGTCCTGCCCCACCCGGTGTTGAGCGCGGTGGCTGTCCCCGTCGGACGCGTCGACGATGCCGCACGTGCACTTGCGGCTGACCTCTTCGACACCATGCGCGCGTCGCCGGCGTGTGTGGGGCTCGCTGCACCGCAGATCGGCGTCAGCGTGCGCGCCTTCGTCGTGGACGTCACGGGGCACAAGAAGGCGCGTTCGTGCCACGGACCGTTCCTGATGTTCGATCCCGAGATCGTCCATGGTGCGGAGCCTCGATCGGCGCGGGAAGGGTGCATGAGCGTTCCCGACCTCACGGGTGACGTGGCCCGCTACGGGCGCCTGGAGGTGGCCGGAACCAACCTCGACGGCGAGCCGTTCACATTCGAGGTGGACGCCTTCGAAGCTCGGGCGGTTCAGCACGAGCTCGACCACCTCGACGGATTGCTGTTCCTCGACAGGGTGCCCGGTCCCCATGCCCTCTTCGAGCGCAAGGTCTACCGGTGACCTCGACTAGGTGTTGAACTAGAGGCTGACCGACCGAGCCCACTTCGGGCCCGATGACGACGGAGGGTTCGCATGAGCATCTACCAGTACGTTCCGCACCACCGCACCCAAGCCCGTGCCAGCGGGCGCGCCGCGGGGCCAGCGAAGGTCCGCGATCAGCTGCCGAAGGACACAGCGTGGCAGCGCGCCAATGCGAAGGTCGGGCTCAAGATCACCCTGCTCGTAGGGACGATGCTCGCCGGCTATATCTTCGCCGCCATTGCGCTGGTCAGCCTGCCGTCTGCGATCAATAGTCACAACCTGACGATCATCGTGGCCTGGATCTCGAGCAACTTCCTCCAGTTGGTGCTGCTGCCCATCATCATCGTCGGGCAGAACATCCAGGCCCAGGCGGCCGACCTGCGCTCCCAGGCGACCTACGACGACGCGTGCGCGATCCTCGAGGAGGCGAAGCAGATCCAGGCGCACCTCGAGGCCCAGGACGCCCACCTCGAGCGGATCCTGGC
>DATKIB010000063.1:0-12024 GCA_035509915.1 Acidimicrobiales bacterium
GCCATCCGGGCCGCCCCGGGCCCCACAGCGACTCCCACGCCGGCTCGTCCGGCGCGGAGGGCTGCCAGAGGACGAAGTCCAGAGGGTCGCTCTTGGCGGGATCGTCGGGGTTGCCCCCGTTCTCGGCCGCCAGCCGAAGCATCTCGCTTCTCGGCAAGTGGCTGACCTGGCCGAATCGGTCGAAGGTGGAGACGTCGAAGTACACCGCGCCCCCGGCGACGTACGCGTGGCCGGAGTCGAGCACCGCACCGATGAGAGAGAGGATGTCGGGGATCGCCGAGGTGGCGCGAGGCTCGCTGTCCGCCGGCAGCAGGCCGAGCGCCTGCATGTTCGAGTCGAAGCGCGCCATCTCCTCAGCCGCGAGGTCGAGGTAGTGCACCCCCAGCTCGCGCGCCTTGCGCAGGATGTCGTCGTCCACGTCGGTGATGTTGCGGACAAGCTTCGTGACATGGCCCATGTCGCGCAGGCGGCGCTGGAGGAGGTCGAAGGTCAGGTACACCTGGGCGTGGCCCATGTGCGCGGCGTCGTAGGGCGTGATCCCGCAGGAATACATCGAGACGGAGGGGCCGGGGGCGAACTCGACCACCTCGCGACGGACGGTGTCGTAGAGGCGCATCATCGTGCGACTGCACCTCCCGGCGCGCCGGGGCGCGCCGGCTCTTGGCCCCGGGCGGCTTGGGAGCTATCGAGGCCCCACAGGCGCAGGGAGCTGCGCGCGCGGTACCGCGCGTTCAGGCTCACGAGGACCGCGGTGAATGCCTCGATCGGGCCCGCCGCCGACAGGCTGCCCGCGTCGAGCGGGCGTAGGCCCTCGATCCTGCCGAGCAACTCGATCGTGGCGAGCGTCGCCTCGGGGTGGTCCGAGCACACGAGCACGTCGGCCTCGAGCTCGATGTCGAGGTCGGCGAGAGGCCCTGCCGGCAGGTGGTGGCCCGCAGCGGAGACCATCGAGCGCGGGAGCGCGGCCTGGACCGAGGCAGCCACCGAGCCCCTGGCGGGTACGAGGGCGACCATCTCCCGGCCCTGCTTCGAGAGCGCGTTCCCCACCGACACGACCACCTTGCCCGAGAGCTCGTCGCGCAGCTCGCCGACGGTCTGCGCTGCTGCCTCCCAAGGGGTCGCCGCCACCACGATCTCTGTGCCGGCGGCGACTGCGTTGGGCGCGCCGGCGATCGCCAGAGGGCGCCCGGGCCACCGCCCGGCCAGCTCGCCGGCCAGCTCGTGCGCACGTGCGGGGTCACGCGAGCCGATCGTCACCTCGCAGCCGCCCGCTGCCAAGCGCAGCGCCAAGCCGCGACCGAGAGGGCCCGTCCCCCCGAGAATCCCCACGCGCACCGCACCACCCTACGATGGCCTCGCGGCACTCAGGCCAACTCGTGGCGGGTCACGGGGCCCACGCCGGGAAGATCGGATCATCGCCGACTGCCCCGGTGTCGCTGCGGACTCGGGTGCCGTGCCGTGGCTCGGATAGCGTGCCCGATCGTGCCGGGACTGTTAGAGGGAAAGCGACTCCTCGTCACCGGGGTCCTCACCGACGCCTCGCTCGCGTTCGGTGTCGCGCGACTCGCTCAGGAGCAGGGAGCCGAGATCGTGCTCTCGGGCGCCGGCCGGGGCCTTTCGCTGACGCAGCGCACCGCGCGAAAGCTGCCAGCTCCGGCGGACGTGATCGAGATCGACGTCACCGAGCCCGAGCAGCTCCGGGCGGCAGTCGATGTGCTCGGCGCCCGCTGGGGCCGGCTCGACGGGCTGCTCCACGCCATCGGCTTCGCACCTCAGGCGTGCCTCGGCGGCGACATCCTGCGCGCGGGCTGGGAGGACGTCTCGCAGGCGCTCGAGATCTCGGCGTACTCCCTCAAGGCTCTGGTGGGGGCGCTACGCCCCCTGCTCGAAGCGGCAGGCAAGTCCTCTGTCGTCGCGTTGGACTTCGACGCCCGCGTGGCGTGGCCCGCCTACGACTGGATGGGCGTGGCAAAGGCTGCGCTCGAGTCGCTCGCTCGGTACCTGGCGCGTGACCTCGGGCCCCTCGGGGTGAGGGTCAACCTCGTGGCGGCAGGACCGGTGCGTACGATGGCGGCAAAGTCCATCCCGAGCTTCGCCCAGTTCGAGGATACGTGGGGGGCACGCGCGCCGCTCGGCTGGGACGTGACCGACAGCGAGCCTGTCGCGAGGGCGTGCGTGATGCTCATGTCCGATTGGCTCCCGATGACGACCGGCGAGATGCTGCATGTCGACGGCGGCGTGCACGCCATGGGGGCCTGAGCCGGATCAGCCCTCGGACAGGATCTGGTAGATCTCCCTGGTCGCCCTCTTCAACACCTCGCCGGCCCGCTCGAGCTTGGCGGGGTCGGCGTTCATCGCCACCTGCCTGATCGCGAGAGTCAGCGGGCTGAGCATCGGCCCGAGCTTCTCGCCCGCCTTCAAGAAGCCGCGGATGCCCTGTTGCAACCCTTCGGGGACCCATTCCTCCCAAGGGGCGCTGCCGAAACGCTGCTCGCGCTCTGCGGCCTCGGCGCGCCCCGCCTCGGTGAGCTCGTAGACGCGCTTGCCGTCGCGCTCCTCGGAGCGGACGAGCCCCTCGTCCTCGAACATCTGGAGGGTCGGGTACACCGACCCCGGGCTCGGCCTCCACATCCCGCCGCTCTTCTGCTCGAGGCGGCTGATGATCTCGTAGCCGTGGCCCGGGCCCTCGGCTAGAGCGCCCAGCAGGGCCGTGCGGATGTCGCCGCGGCGCATCCGCCCCGGGCCGCGAGGTCCTCGGGGGGGCGGCGGACCGCCCCACTCCGGCCCCCAGTCCTCCCACCACGGCCCCCATCTCCTGTTGCGTGCCCTGGCCCGCTGCTCTCGCCCGAGCCCGTGGTGGTGCATGCCGGCTCCGCGGTCGTGGAGCTCCTGGTCGCCGGAGGCCGCCCAGTGCCTCGATCCCTTCTTCATCAGCCCTTCCCCCTTCCGGGGCCCCGGCCACGCGTGGCACGGGCCCCTCGGCGGAGCGTGGCAGGCGCCGCCTCCGCAGACTTCACGATCTATCTAGATATATCGTAATAGATCGCAAAAGGCAAGGGCCCCCACCCGAGATCGCGGCGGAAGCGGGCTGGGCCAAAGCCGCAGCGACGGTCTAGGCGGTCGCTAGGCCTTCGAGCGCTCCAAGCCGAGCAGCTTCGCGTCGATCATCTCGAGGACCTCGGCGTCGACGGTCACGTCGAACTTGCGGGCGAACATCTTCGGGGAGGCGGCGAGGTCCCCGAAGTCACCCACGCCGAGGACGCCCGGGTGCAAGCCGCCCTCCCAGGACATGTAGCGCAGATCCTCGTTGACGAGGGTGTGTCGCAGAGGCGAATTGAGAAGCGCCATCTGGAAGAAGTTCTCGTCGGGCCCGAGAACCCGTTTGAAGAAGGCGACGACTTCGGGCCGCGCCGAGACGAAGTCCGCCACGTATCGCACGGACTGCTCGGAGAGGCACCAATATGCCAAGCCCTGGTAGGGGTGCAGGCCGTCGGGTAGTTGGCGCGGACGAGGGAAGGGGAAGTAACGGTGAGGGAGGCCGATCCAGCGGCGCCCGACCAAGTAGTGGCGGCACCGGAGGCGCTCGAGGCCCCCGTGCCACCACCAGCGCTCGTTGCCTCGCCGATCGGGGCGCTCGCCTCGGTCACCGGCGGACCACGACATGAACGACACGCCTCTATGGCGCTCCAGATGCTCGCGTATGCGGTCACGAGGCTTGATCGGGTAGTCCTGACCCGTGAGCAGCACCATGTGCGAGAACTCGCTCTGCCGGTCCAGCACTCGGGTGATTCCTTGCAGCGTCGCTTGGACGTGCCCGAAGCCAGCCCAGTCGCAACGGACGGGCCGGATCATCTCCACGTTGGCGGGGCGTCCGAGTCGCTCCTCGAGCGCCCCGACGAACGGGGCCGGATCAGCCTTGGCGTCGACGTGGATCAGGAACAGATCGTCCTCGTGCTCGAGCACCGAGACAAGACGCGCCAGCTGGTTCGGCGACCGGTGGGCCAAGATCACGTAGACGAGGCTCATCCACGGCCCTTCGGTACCCCTGGAGCGATCAGAGCTGGAGCGACTTCACCTCGAGGAACTCCTCGAGCCCGTAGCGGCCGAGCTCGCGCCCGATGCCGGACTGCTTGTAGCCGCCGAAAGGAGCCGTCGGGTTGAAGCCGCCGCCGTTGACCTCCACCTGCCCGGTGCGCAGCTTGCGCGCCACGGCCTCGGCGTGCTCCTTGTCCCCTGCCCACACTCCCCCGGCGAGCCCGTAGATGGAGTCGTTGGCGATGGAGACGGCCTCCTCCTCGGTGTCGTAGGGGATGATCGAGAGCACCGGACCGAAGATCTCCTCCTGGGCGATCGTCATGTCGCGGCGCACATCGGAGAAGACCGTGGGCCCCACGTAGTAGCCCTTCTCCAGCCCGGCGGGGGCCTCGGCCCCGCCGCTCAGCAGCTTGGCACCCTCCTCCACTCCCTTCTGGATGTAGCCCCGTACCCGCTCGCGCTGCGGGGCCGAGACGAGGGGACCGAGCCTCGTGGCGGCGTCGAACGGGTCGCCGGGGGTGTAGGTCTCGGCGGTCTGCACCGCCAGGTCCTCGATCTCGGCCAGGCGCGACCGGGGCACGATCATCCGGGTGAGGGCCGAGCAGGTCTGGCCCGAGTTCAAGAAGCAGGCCGCGACGCCCGCAGGCACCGCAGCCGACACATCTGCGTCCTCGAGGATGACGTTGGGCGACTTGCCGCCCAGCTCCAGCGCGACGCGCTTGATGTTCTCCGAGGCGAGCTGCATCACCCGCTTGCCCGCACGCGTCGAGCCTGTGAACGACACCATGTCGACGAGAGGGTGCGAGGCGATCGCCTCCCCCACGACGGTGCCCGGGCCCGTCACCAGGTTGAACACCCCTGCCGGCAGACCCACCTCGTCGAGCACCTCGGCGAGGGCGAAGGCGTTGAGGGGAGCGACGTCGCTTGGCTTGAGGACCACCGTGCAACCCGCGGCGAGTGCCGGGGCGACCTTGGCGGCTATCTGGTGCAGCGGGTAGTTCCACGGCGTGATGCAGCCGACCACGCCGACCGGTTCTCGGACGACGAGCGAGTTGCCGATCCGTTCCTCGAAGGGGAACTCGCTCACGATCTGGGACATCGTGGCGAAAGTCATGATCGGCAGGCCCACCTGGATCATGTTCGACATGGTGAACGGCATGCCGACCTCCTGGGAGATCAGCGTGGCGATCTGCTCCGTGCGCGCGGACAGAGCTTCCTGCACCCTCGCCAGGGTCTTCGAGCGCTCGTCGACCGAGGTGGTGGACCATTCGGCGAACGCGGCCGATGCAGCTCGTACCGCGCGGTCGACGTCCTCGGCGGTGCCACTGGGGACGGTCCCCATGACCTCCTCGGTGGCCGAATTGACCACCTCGATCTTGCCGGTGCCCGTGGAGGGCACCCATGCGCCGTCGATGTAGAGCTTGTCGCGTACTTCCATTGCGGACCCCTCCTGGTAGAGCCGATGGCTGCTGCGCGTCGGGTGCCCGCGTGGCACGACCCGGCGCCTCGTGATGCTACGCCGCCCGGCGGCGTGGTGTGGCGGGGCCGTCACTCGGTCCTTGGCTTCCCTAAGCTGCGTCCATCCTCGGGCCAACTCGCGTCCCGGACCGGTCACCGTGATGCCACGTGTCTTCTCCATCATGGTGGTGAAGAACGAGGTCGACGTCCTGCGCGAGTGCGTGCTCTCTGCGGCGGAGTGGTCCCACTCGATCCACGTGCTCGACAATGGCAGCACCGACGGCAGCTGGGAGGAGCTCCAGCAGCTGTCCGGCGAGATCCCCAACGTGGAGGTGGTCGGACGGGACCCAGCACGCTTCTCGGACGCCGTGAGGGCGAGGATCTTCGGCGCCGCCCGATCCGAGGCCAGGCCCGGCGACTGGTGGTGGAGGCTCGACGCCGACGAGTTCCCAGAGGACCCTCGGCCCCTGCTCGCCGAGGTGCCGAGTCGCTTCGACACCGTGCACGCCTCCTACTTCCAGTACTACCTGACGGCCTCCGACGTCGCCGAGCGCGCCCGGGACCCCGAGACGTGGGACCGCAGGCCCGTCACAGAGCGGCTGCGCTGGTACAGAAACGACCACGCTGCGCGCAGGGCCGTGAGGCACCTTCGGTGGATGCGATGGCGCGACACGATGTGGCCCGAAGGTGTTGCGTCGGTGTTCCCCGAACGCGCCAGGCTGCGGCACTACAAGTACCGCTCCCCCGCCCAGATCGAGACGCGGCTTCGCATCCGCATGGAGGTGGCGGAGACCTTCC
The DNA here is from genome assembly GCA_035509915.1 of Acidimicrobiales bacterium. Lineage (GTDB taxonomy): Bacteria > Actinomycetota > Acidimicrobiia > Acidimicrobiales > UBA8190 > Bog-564. The sequence goes on from DATKIB010000063.1 coordinate 6,292, forward strand.
CTCACGAGCAGCAGGGGCTCGACATCTTCGAGGAGGCGCCGCCCGGCTCGCCGATCTGGAGGCAGCGCCTCGCGCGCACGGACATGCTCGACTACGACGACGGCACCACGGGCCTGACAGAGCGCCCCGAACTGCTCCCGGGGCTTCCCTCGCCTCCGGGCGCGCTGCGCCATGTCGTCGACCGCGCCCTGGTGATCAGCGGGGGGTGGCAGGCGACGAGGAAGCTGCGCCGCCCGGGAGGGGCATGACCCGTCGGCACTACAGAGGCGGCGCCCGGATGGCCTGTCCGTGCAAGCTGTAACCTGAAACAGGTTCTACAGACGGACAGGCCTGCACCGAAGGCCTTCACACGGAGGGCACAGTGCGCACGGAGCTGAGCGAACGCCTCGGGATCGAGTTCCCCATATTCGCCTTCACGCACTGCCGCGACGTGGTCGCCGCGGTCTCCAACGCCGGCGGCTTCGGCGTGCTCGGGGCGATCGGCTTCTCGCCCGATGAGCTCGCGTTGGAGCTCTCGTGGCTCGACGAGCACGTGGGCGACGCGCCCTACGGCGTCGACATAGTGATCCCGGGCAAGTACGAGGGCATGGGCGAGCTCGACCCGGTCAAGCTCGAGGCCCAGCTCCAGTCGATGGTGCCCGAAGACCACCGGCGCTTCGCAAGGAGGCTCCTCGACGAGCACGGCGTGCCCGAGACCCCAGCGGACCAGCGCCGCAGCGGGATGATGGGTTGGACCGAGGCGACAGGCAAGCCCCTTCTGGCGGAGGCGCTCCGCCACGAGAAGGTCCGCCTGATAGCCAACGCACTCGGCACTCCTCCGCTAGACGTGGTGGAACAGGTCAAGGCTTCGGGGCGCATGATCGGAGCGCTCGCCGGCTCGGTCAAGCACGCGCTCGGCCACAAGGCCGCAGGGCTCGACTTCGTCGTGTGCCAGGGCACCGAGGGAGGGGGGCACACCGGCGAGATCGGCTCGCTCGTGCTGTGGCCGGAGGTGATCGACGCGGTGGCACCCCTGCCTGTGCTGGCAGCGGGCGGCGTGAGCAGCGGACGGCAGATCGCGGCGGCGCTCGCGCTCGGGGCGCAGGGTGTGTGGACCGGCACCCTCTGGCTCACGGTCGAGGAGGCCGACGTCTCGCCCGGGCAGATGAGGAGCTACCTCGACGCGACGAGCGCCGACACGGTGCGGTCGAAGTCCTTCACCGGGAAGCCCTGCCGGATGCTCAAGAACGACTGGACCGAGGCCTGGGCACGGCCCGATACGCCCGACCCCTTGCCGATGCCGCTCCAGATGCTCGTGGCGATCGACGCGGTGGGAGCGGGCAGGCGCTACCCCCAACAGGCCAAGGACGTGACCTTCAACCCGTGCGGGCAGGGCATCGGGCGAGCTACCCACGTGCGCAAGACAAAGGACGTCGTCTACGAGCTCGTCGAGGAGTACGTGGAGGCCGTCGACCGGCTCGAGCGCGCGACGAAGGTCTGAGCTCCGGCGCACAGCAGAGCCGGTGCCCGAGCCGCTACGTCACCTGTAGGGTGATCGCCGCATGAGCGACGCCGATGGAGCTTCGTCAGACCTGCGTGCCGAGGTCGGCTCGATCGAGTGGTACCACACGATCGAGCTGGCTCCGGGAGTGGTCACACCAGGTTGGCACGACACCCGCTCGGTGGTGGCCCAGGTGCCCTTCCCGGCGTCGCTGGCAGGGAAGCGGTGCCTCGACGTGGGCACGTTCGACGGCTTCTGGGCCTTCGAGATGGAGAGACGCGGCGCGTCGGAAATAGTGGCAGTCGACGTCCCCGACCCGAAGCAATGGGACTGGCCGGTCGTGAGCAGCGAGGAGACCCGAGCGACCATCGGGTCTCGCAAGGCAGAGGGCCGGGGCTTCCACACTGCGCACAGAGCGCTGGCTTCGAAGGTGCAGCTGCTCGACCGCAGTGTCTACGACATCGACGAGTCGGACATGGGCAAGTTCGACCTGGTCTACCTGGGAAGCCTGCTCGTGCACCTGCGCGACCCGATCAGGGCCCTCGAGCGACTGCGCGACGTGTGCAGCGGCACGATGATCGTGGTGGACGGGATCGAGCTGTTTCTCTCGTTGCTCCTTCCCAACCTCGCGGTCGCTACGTTCGACGGTCACGGGCGGCCGTGGTGGTGGTACCCGAACCAGGCAGGCCTGCGCAGGATGGTCGAGGCCGGGGGCTTCGAGGTCCTCGAGGGCCCGAAGCGGATCTTCATGCCTCCCGGTGCGGGTCAGCCGCTCGCCACTTTCGATCCCAAGCTGCTGGCGAGCCGCGAGGGCAGGCGCGCCCTCGTCATAGCGAGGCGAGGCGACCCTCACGCGGTGTTGGTGGCCCGCCCGGTCCGCTGACCGAGACGCCTGCGTAGGCGCGTCGCCGCCACCAGGGCCCGGTTGCGCGCGCGGCGCAGCGTACCCGCTGGTGCCGGGTTGTAGAGCACCAGGTGCGAGGTCCCGTGGAGCAACTCGTACGCCTCGAGGTGCCTGCGCTCCACGTACCGCAGCAGGTCCTCGATCGGAAGCTCGTAGTGAAGCTCCTGCTCGTTGGGATCGAACTCGAGGAAGTTGACCTCGACGAAGCGTGCGCGACGCTCCATCTCACCGAGGAACCCGTAGGGATCCTTCACGTGCTCGATCACGTCGAACGCGTAGGTGCCGTCGAACCCACCGGGCACCTCGCCGTCGAGGTCGTGCACGGGCGCGCTGAGCCCCCGGTGCTCCAGGCGCCAGCGGAGATAGGCGGTCGACGGGTTGGCGAAGTCGGCGAACTCGACCCGGTAGCCGGCCTCGAGGAGCATCAGCCCGTCCGACCCGATGCCACATCCGTAGTCCAAGAGGCGCGAACCCTTGGGCAGGTGGCTCGTGAGTACGTCGAGATATGGAAGCTTGGTGCCGGTCATGGCGAATACCGTCAGGTTGTACAGGTACGCCTGCGAGGTCCGGTAGAGCTCGTGCTCGTCGCGGACCGCCTTTGCCTCTTCGTCGAGAGCCTCCTGGTAGTGCTCGAGGCGTCCACGATCGAAGCTCGCACCCAAGTAGGCACTGAGCTCGGCTTCCTCGCGCCCGGGGTCGAACCTCAGAGGGACGGGCGCCAGCACGCCGGTAGCCTATCGACGGTGCGGTGCGTACCCGCTTGCCCTGTCGGCCAACTCCTCTGATGTCACGGGTCTGATGTCACGGGGCCGACCACGTCCCGACGGTCCAGCCCTCAGTGTGGTCCTCTCCACGCTCGGGAACTACGAGACCCTCGAGAAGGTGCTCGACGGGTACTCGAAGCAGTCAGCCGATCCCGAGAGCTTCGAGGTCGTCGTCGCCACGGACGCGGCGGATCCGCATCCTGAAGCGGTGGACACGGCGATCGGAGCCCGCAGGTTCGAGACGCGCCGGATCACCGGGCCGGTGCCCGGCCTGTCCGCCAACCGCAACGCGGGCATCGAAGCGGCGCGCGCCTCGTTGATCCTGCTCACCGACAACGACACCATCCCGGTGCGCAGGCTCGTGTCCGAGCACCTGGCCTGGCACAGGCGCCACCAGCAACCCAACGTCGGGGTGCAGGGACGCGTGCGCTGGTCACGCGAGCTCGAGGTCAGCATCTTCATGAGGTGGCTCGACACCGGGATCCAGTTCGACTTCGCCAACATCCGCGGGACGGAGGCCGGTTGGGGCCGCTTCGCCGGGGCGAACGTCTCGTTCAAGAAGGACTTTGCACAACGCGTGGGGGACTTCGACCAGCAGCACTTCCCGTACGGCTACGAGGACACCGACTGGGCCTACCGGGCGAGCAAGCTCGGGTTCCGGCTGCTCTACAACAGGCGTGCGGTCGTGGACCACCTGCGTCCCATGACGCTCGAGTTCTGGCAGAAGCGCGCGCGCAGGGTGGCCGTGGCGGAGCAGACCTTCGTGCGCCTCCACCCCGAGATGTCTCCCTGGTTCTACGGGATCTTCAGCGCGGCCTCGAAGGAGCCCCCCGGCCGGGGACGCGGCGTCCCGCTCGCGCCCTACGTTCCGCGTTGGGCGCCCTTGTTGGGACCCCGGGTTTGGAGGAGCGTCGACCGGACGTTCACCCAGGCGATCGCGCCCTACTTCCTCTCCTCGTGGGAGGAGGCCCTCGCCTTGCGCGATGCCACCGGCGAGGACTTGCCCGCCGCTCCCGACCTGTCGGAGTTCCTCTCCGACAGCCCCGGGGGCTCGCCGCCGGGAGGACCGAAGTAGTCGATCACCCTCGCGGGTACCCCGACTGCGACGCAATAAGCAGGTATGGGACGCACCACGACCGCGTTGGCGCCGATGATCGAACGTGTACCGATGCTGTTGATGACCGTGCACTTGTTGTGCACCTGTGCGTCGTCCTCGATCCTTATCTCGGTGTAGTCGTAACCTTGCTCCAGGAACGGCACGTCGAGGTCGCGGTAGCGGTGGCTCCCGTCGTGGATGGACACGCACTGGCCGATGCCGCAGCGTTGCCCGATCGTGATCGTGGTGTCACACGTGATCACCACGTCGTGCGTGGCGTAGGAGCCCGACCCGATCTCGATCCGCCCTTTCGGTCCGACCTCCGCGTAGAAGTTCCGACGGAACTGGACCCAGTCCCCCGTGACGAACGTCCCGCCCCTCGGCATGTTGAGGGTAAAACCCCGCCCCAGGTAGTTGCCCTGCCCGAACCTGATGTCGGCATGGGGGTTGCGGAAGAGCACCCACCGCTTTCGCAGCTTTGACATGAGCAGCGGGCCCCGGAAGTAGCCGATCTCGACTGGGAGCCGCCGGGCCTTGGAGCGGATCCTGCGCGCGATCGCCCCGACACGCCGTAGGGGGTCGTCCACCCCGCCGGCACTGCGCTGGTAGTCGGGCGATACGGCGCGGTCCGACCTGTCCGTGTCTGTCACGCAACGAAGTGTAGGTCAGCTCACGAGATACGCACGGCGAAGCCGAGGGCGTCCTCGGCGGGAGTACCGGTCGGCGGGGACGCGCGAGATGGTCACTGAGCGACGATGCGACAATTCGGTCCGATAGAGTCCGATCCCATGGTCGCGGCTTCACGGGAGGAGAAGGTCGCGGCCCGCGATGCGCAATCTGAAGGGCAATTCGTCTCGCCATTCGCCCGCGGATTTCGAATTGCTCTCGACGCTTCGGTGGCCAAGAGCGACGACGGACGCGTCCTGGTCGGAGGCAGCCGGCTCAAGGCGCTTCGACTCGAGGGGCGCGAGGTAGACGAGATCGCCCGCCTGACGCAGGGCGAGCCAGCGCTCGTGACTGAGTCCAACGAGCGTCTCGTGAGGGTACTTCTCGACCTGGAGATGGCCTGGCCGGTCCCATCGGGAGGATCCCTCGGTATCGGCGACGTGACTGTGGTGGTGCCGGTACGCGATCACTCTCGTCACGTCGAGCGGCTCCTCGGGGCACCAGGAGTCTTTGCTGGTGTGGCCGGGATCGTCCTCGTCGACGATGGTTCGCAGGATGGCGAAGCGCGTGCGCTGGAGGAGATCTGCTCGTCGGCTGCCGGCATCGAGGTGACGCTCCTTCGATGCGATACGTCGGTAGGCCCTGCCGAAGCGCGAAATCTCGGTGCAAAGCGAGCCGTAACCGAGGTCCTCGTGTTCGTCGACGCCGACTGCCGCCCCGAGCCGGGCTGGCTCGAACCTCTGCTCGCGCACTTCGACGATGAGGTGGTGGGTGCGGTCGCGCCGCGCCTGCGGGCGGTCAGGACGAGTCTGAACCGCTCTTC
>DATKIB010000064.1:0-2367 GCA_035509915.1 Acidimicrobiales bacterium
GCGCGGGATCTTCCCCATGGTGGCCACCGTCACAGTCGACGGATACGAAGAGGTACCCCAGCAGGAGGTGGCCGAGCGCTTCTCTGCGCTCGTCGAGCAGAGAGGTCTCGGGCGTGGACGAGGGGGTGGCGCGCCGTGACCATGCCCTTCTACGTCGCGCCCGAGCAGGTCATGAAGGACCGTGCGGAGTACGCGCAGAAGGGGATAGCGCGAGGCCGCTCGCTCGTGGCGACTGTCTACGACCGGGGGATCCTCATGGTGGCGGACAACCCCTCACGCTCACTGCACAAGGTGAGCGAGATCTACGACCGGATCGCCTTCGCCGGGGTCGGCAAGTACAACGAATTCGACCAGCTACGCGTGGCAGGCGTGCGACACGCGGACACCAAAGGCTTCGCGTTCAGCAGGGAGGACGTGGACGCGCGCTCCCTTGCGAACTTGTACGCCCAGTTCCTGGGCCAGGTGTTCACGCACGAGATGAAGCCGCTCGAGGTGGAGATTCTGGTGGCGGAGCTGGGCGCCGACGGCAGACCGGACCAGCTGTACCACGTGGCCTACGAGGGGACCATCACCGACGAGGACCGCTTCGCCGTTCTGGGAGGAGAGGCCGACACCATTTCCGAGCGCTTCTCCGCGAGCTTCGAGGAGGGTTGGAGCCTTGACCGGGCGCTTCGCTCGGCGGTGAGCGCCCTCGCCGGACCGGAGCGCTCGCTCGGGCCCGAGGACCTCGAGGTGGCGGTGCTCGCCGGGGGCAACGAGCGTCGCAGCTTTCGCCGCCTGCCGCCCTCGGAGCTCTCCGGGCTCTTGACCGAGAGCACCCCGAAGCGCCCGCCCAAGTCGGGCAAGGCGGCGGGCGAGCGTCCCTCAGACGGCAACTCCCAAGACGACGAGTAGGAGCCGGCGGGCGCAAAGTGGTGAGGCGGAGGTGCTGGGCCTGGGCGGCGTACCTCAGTCGGCGAAGGGGTCGAACATGGCCTCGACCTGGTCGGCGAGCAGCAGCTCCCGCGCTTCTTGGGCCTGCTCGGACGTGACCAGCACCTCGACGGGGCCCGGCAGGGGATAGGGGCCGTCGCGCGCGCCGCGCAACTGGGCGAGGATGCCTTCGGCGCCGAGACGTGCGATCACCACGCGACCTTCGAAGGTCGAGCCGACGGACGTGAGGTGGACCATCACCGGTCTCGCCACGTAAAGAGGCTACCGCTGCCGCTATCGCGCTGATCGGGTCCGCGCTCGGGGCGTCTCGCACGCTCGGAGCGCTCCGAGGATCTGCAGTGTCGGACCTGGACGGCGGTAGCGTGGAGGGCGGTGGACCGCCGCATATTCGGGCTCGAGAACGAGTACGGGGTGACCTGCACCCTTCGCGGACAGCGACGGCTCAGCCCGGACGAGGTCGCCCGCTACCTGTTCAGGCGCGTAGTGAGCTGGGGCCGGTCTTCCAACGTCTTCCTCGAGAACGGTGCCCGCCTCTACCTCGACGTCGGTAGCCACCCCGAGTACGCCACGCCGGAGTGCGACTCGATAAGCGACCTCGTCGCGCACGACAAGGCGGGGGAGAGGATCCTCGACCACCTCGTGGCCGGAGCAGAGGCCAGGCTGCGCGAGGAGGGGATCCGCGGGGTCATCTACCTCTTCAAGAACAACACCGACTCGGCCGGCAACTCCTACGGCTGCCACGAGAACTACCTCACGAGCCGCCGTGACGACTTCGCCCACTACACCGAGGTCCTCATTCCCTTCCTGGTCAGCCGCCAGATCTACGCAGGGGCGGGCAAGGTGCTCCAGACGGCGCGCGGAGCCGTCTACTGCCTGTCGCAGCGAGCAGAGCACATATGGGAGGGGGTCTCGTCAGCCACCACCCGGAGCCGGCCGATCATCAACACACGTGACGAGCCGCATGCCGACGCCGAGCGGTTCCGGCGCTTGCACGTGATCGTGGGCGATTCGAACATGAACGAGTACGCGACCTATCTGAAGATAGGGGCGACGAGCGTGCTGCTGCGCATGCTCGAGGACCCTGGGACCGTGCTGCGGGACCTGACGCTCGAGAACCCGATTCGGGCTATCCGTGAGATCAGCCACGACCTCACCTGCAGGCGCAAGGTCAGGCTCGCCAACGGGCGAGAGGTGAGCGCTCTCGACATCCAGTCCGAGTACCTCACCAGAGCGCTGCGATACCGCGACTCGCACGGGGTGTCTCCGCAGGAGGACACTGCGCTCGACATGTGGGAGCACTGCCTGAAGGGCCTGGAGTCGGATCCCATGAGCCTCGAGCGCGAATGCGACTGGGTCGCCAAGCACCAACTGATCGAGGCATATCGAGTCCGGCACGGTATCCCCCTCGGCCACCCGAAGGTGGCTCTTCTCGAT